>CP144784.1:0-2623 GCA_036689285.1 Candidatus Stammera capleta | reverse complement strand
AACAAATTAATTAATTTCGAATTTTATTTCTGAACTAAAGTATTTAAAAATAAGTAATATTTGTTTTTTACTAAACAAATATTTAATTAAAATTATAAAAAATATTCAAACAAATAATATAAAAATTGAAATATAAATAATACTATAGAACCAAAAAAGTAAACAAAAGATAAAGAAAAATTATTTATAAAATAAATAGAAAGTAAAGAAAATAAAATTTTTGATAAACTTGCTATAGAATTACGTAAAATAGTATATTTTGCTAAATTTATATATGAAGAAAATTTATTTATTTCTATTTGCATACAAATAATATGACCTGATAAAAGACCAAAACAAATTGAATTAATTATTAATATTAAAATAAATTTTTTACTAAAAATTAAAAAAGATAAAAAAATAGAACATATTAAAAATGTATAATTTTTTATTAAATTAAAAATAAAATTTTTATATAAAATAAAACCAATTATAGAAGAAAAAAAAGTACAACAAAAATTTAATATTGAATAAGAATAATGTGATTTTAATTTAATTATTTTAGTTAGAAAAGGTAATATTGCAATTAAATATTGAAATAAACCACTAGAAGGAATAGAAAAAATTAATATACTTAATAATCTTTTATTTTTAAATAATGATTTAAATAAATTTAAATTAAATTTAAATTTTTTATTTTTATTTTTTAAAATGAAAAATTTTTTATAATTTTTCCATAATATATATGAAACAAAAAAATTAATTATATACATTAAACATGTAAATATAAAACCACATAAGGGAATATTATTTATTATAAATAAATTTCCTATAATATTTCCTATAGTTTGAGATATTTGTATTATTGAAAGAGATATTTGTAATATTTTATTTCTTATTTTTTTTTTAAATAAAATTTTATTTATTTTATTAAAATTAGTTTTATTTAAAGTTCTAATAAATGAAAAAATAATTTGTAAAATAAATATTGATAATAAAAATATATTAATATTTGGTTTAATAAAAAATAATAAAAATATTAAAAATGAAATAAAAAAAGATAATAAATTATTAATATAATTTTGATAAAGAGGATCAATATTATCTACTATTGAAATGAATGTAAATATAGATATAACCATAGGAAAATAGTTAGCAAAACTTATTAAACTTATAGCAAATGAACTATATGTATATTTATATACTAATCATACTAATATAGTATTTTGTGTACATTCAATTAATGCTATTAAAATATTTATTATTTGATAATTTATATTTTTTTTTTTAAAAAAATTTTTAATCATAATTTTTTTTATAAATTTAAGTAAAATTATTTTTATATTAATTAATTAATATATAATAATTGTTTTTAAATTATTTTTTATATTTTATAATTATATTTAAAAATATAATTAAATTTTTTATAAAAATATATTTAAATAATAAATATAATTTTAGTTATAATTAATAAATAAATTAATAATTAATTAATAAAGTGAAATAAATTGAAAAATAATAATATAAAAAAAATTAAAAAAATACATAGAAGATATACCCCTAAAATATTAGTTACAATCCCTAGAGGTATAACTTCTAAATTGGTTGCTAGAGTAAGCAAACATAATTGACATTATAATTACGATCTTATTAAATTACGTAGACAATTAAAAATGCGTATTCATGCAAGATCTGAATTATGTGAATCTCTTACAATATTGTCTAGCGTACTTCTTATACATTGTAATTATAATTTATATAGTGATTATCTATTTGAGATAAAAGCACCTTTTGAAATTATAGCACATTCTATGAATATGTTACATATTTATAATAATGGAAGAAAATCTTATGATCCTCCTTTAAATGCTTTACGTATATTAGAAAAATTAAAATATTTAATAATCTTAAGAGGTAAAAATCCAGATACTGGTTATAATAGACCTTTACGTATTTGGTTAACTAAAAAATTTTTTATATCTAGAGGTATTAAAATTAATGAATTAAGATATAGTTTAAAAAAATATGAAAAATGAGTAGTTAGAAATAATTTAACTAAAAATTTATTAAGTTTTAGAAATAAACATTTATTTAAAATGAGGGTTATTGGTATTGATTTATTAAGTAAACCTTCATTAAGAAATTTATTAATAAAAGAAAAGAAAATAATTTTAGGGGATAAATTTTTAGATAAAATTAAATCTAATATTAGATTATCGAATTTTAAAATAAATAATAATATAATTAATTTTAATAAAAATTTAAATATTAATAATTCTATTTCTACTTTTATTAAAAAAAAATCTAATTTTTGATATTGTAAATTTATTAATTGAAGTTTAACAAAAATGCCTTATCAAATAATTTTATTAGAAAAAAAACTTAAAGAAGAAAATCCTGAACTTATAAATAGTAGTTCTGAAATGTATTATAAAATTCTTTTGAAGAGAGGTAAAAAAATTTATTAATTTATAAATTTAATTAATTTATTAAAAATTTAAGGGTTTTTTTTTTTTTTTTTTAAATATGTTATAATTAATACTATAGTTTTAATTATTTTTTAATTTAATTTTTAATTTTTAATATTTAATATGTTTTTTTATAAAAAAATTTAAGAAATTAATTAATTTTTAAAATTAAATTT
>CP144783.1:0-5621 GCA_036689285.1 Candidatus Stammera capleta | reverse complement strand
ATGAAAAAAAATAATATTTATTCTTATATTATAAATTTATTATGTATAATAGGATTTGCTTTAGGAATAAATGAATCTTTTGCTACAGGTGATACAAGGAATGTTAAAGAACCTGTAATACCTGTAAGTTGTAATGTTCTAAAAGCTAAAGATAATAATTCTACTAAAATAATTCAAAATGCTATGAATTATTGTGCTAATAGTAAAAAAATTGTAACATTAGAAATATCTGATAATAAAAATTTTCATTTTTATTCAGGGCCATTAAATATCCCTTCTAATGGAGGATTATTAATAAATAAAGGTGTTGTGTTATCAGCTATTCCTGACCCTTATTTATATGATACAGGTAATAAAAAATGTGGAACTATAGATAATAATGGGAATGGATGTAAACCATTTATAACAGTTAAAAATACTGAAAATAGTGGTATATATGGAGAAGGAATTATAGATGGGCAAGGTAATTCAATTATAAAAGGTACTAAAAAGACTTGGTGAAATTTAGCAAGTGAAGCTCAGAAATTAGGTAAATCACAAAATGTTCCTAGATTAATAGAAATAAAAAATTCTAAGAATTTTATTTTATATAAAATTTTATTAAAAAATTCTCCTAATTTTCATGTTGCTATGAATAATGTAAATGGTTTTACAGCTTGAGGGGTAAAAATAAACACTCCTGCAGATGCTCGTAATACTGATGGAATAGATCCAGGAGCTTCTAGTAATATAACTATTATTCATTCATATATAAGTACAGGTGATGACAATGTAGCTATAAAAGCAGGCAGTGGACCTACATCACATATATCTATACTTAATAACTTTTTTGGTAAAGGGCATGGAATGTCAATTGGAAGTGAAACATCAGGTTCTGTAACAGATGTTTTAGTAAATAATTTAACAATGGATGGAACAACTAATGGATTACATATTAAAAGTAGTAAATTAAATGGTGGGTTAGTTAGTGGAATTATATATAAAAATATATGTATAAAAAATGTTCAGTATCCTATTTTATTAGATATGTTTTATCAAAAAAATTCAGAAGGTAATAAAATTCCTCAATTTAAAAATATAAATTTTGAAGATGTTAAAGTGTTAACATTAGGTAAATTTATTTTTAGAGGGTTAAAAGGTAATAATATTCAAGTTAAATTTAATAATGTAAGTGTTAAAAAAGGATCTATTTTTGAAATGGAAAATGTAAGTAAAACAGGTTCAATTAATGAAAATTCTACAGGAAATATATGTCCTGATTATAAATAAAAATATTCTAGTCTATATATAATTAAATATATATAGATTAGATAAATTTAATATATTTTTTTAAAAATTTTATGTTAACTAAAATTATTAATAAATATGAAAATATTAAATTAGAAATAAATAAATTAAATTGTTATATTTCTAATGGATTTTTAAAAATTTTTATTAATAAAGATGCTTGTGTATATAAATTATTTATTGATAATGAAAATATAGTAAATAATTTAAATGGTAAAAAAACATTTTATTTAGATTGAAATGGAGGGAAATTTATATTTACCCCAAATGATTTATTTGTAATTAAATATTCTAATAATATAGCACATATTATGTATAGTATGTTTTTATATGATAAACTTGAAATTCAATATCATATAATATTAAGAAAAAAGATTTCTGGATTATATAATTATATAATTATAAAAAATAATAATTTATATAAATCATATATTTTTAGTGAATTAAGAACTGTATATAGATTTGATTATTTTATAATGAATATGTTATACAATGGTAATTTAATTCAAAAATCTTATCTTTATTCATATCTAAAGAATAGATCTTTAATACAAGATGAAACATGACAATTAGAAGATGGTTCATATTATTCTAAATATGATTTAGCTGGTTATATAAGAGATATTAAATTTTATGGTGTTTATGGAAATGAATATGGAGCTTGAATTATGAATTTTAGTCATGAATATTTTTCAGGTGGGCCATTGAAACAAGATTTATTAGTTCATCAAGATTCATTGATGTTAAATTACTTAAATAGTACACATTTTGGTACAAAAGAATTAGTAATACCTAAATATAAATGATCTAAAATGTATGGACCTTGATTAATTTATTTTAATAAAGGAAAATATATAAATTTAATTTCTGATGCTAAAATTTTCTATAATAAAGAAAAAAATAATTGACCTTTTAAATGATTAAAAGATAAAAATTATGATTTAAGTAGAAAAACATTAAAGGGGCAATTAAATTTAAAAAATAATAATAAATATAAAATAATTTTAACATCATCTTTATATGAAAAATTTGATTTTCAAACATTAGGTTATTTATATCATACAGATAGTTCAAAAGAGGGTAATTTTATTATAAAAAATATAAGATCAAATAAATATATTTTATATATTTATCCTATATCTGGTTATAATTGTAGTTTTCTATTAAAAAAATATGTTGATTTATCTAAAGATAATATATGTTTAAATTCAATTAATATTGACGATAATATAAACAAAAAAAATTTAATTTGAAGTATTGGAACAACTAATCGTAAATCTATTAACTTTAAATTTAGTAATAAAAATAGAAATTATATATGACATAATTTAGTTCCTAATAATATAAATTTTTTTATAAATAAAAATTATATTAAAAACAATTGATATTATGCACAAACTAAAATTGGTAATTGAAATATTTTATATTATGAAAAATATTTAAATAAAATGGATAGAATTTTAAATATTGGTATATCTGCAGTTAGTTTAAATATTTTAGAAAAAAATATTTCTAAACCTTTATTGAAAATATATTTTAATAATATTTTATTAAAAAATTTATCATATGATAATGATAAATCAATTTATAGAGGGGCTTTACAAAGTGGAAATTATTATAGTGAAAAAATTATTATACCTTATAAATTAATTATAAATAAAATAAATATAATTAGCTTAAAATTAATAAGTGGAGCTTTTATGTATGACAGTATAAATTTATCTTATTAAATTATTAAATATTTTATTAAATTTGATAAAATATATATATAATAAATTTATTAATATACCTATTATAAAAGATAAAAATATTTTTTCTATATAAAATATATTTAAAACATTAATTTCAATATTTTTTATATAAATAAATAACATAAATAATATTATAAAAATATTTTTTAATTTTTTAAATTTATTAAATTTAATTAAAAATTTTATACTATTTAAAAAATATATATATAAAAAATATATACTTATACTAAATATAATATAATTAGGTATTGATTTAATAATAATATTTATTTTATTAATAAAAGATAATATTATTAACATAATAGATGTTATTAATAAATTATATTTATTCCTTTTTTTTTTGATATTTAATATTTTTATATTTTCTTCACAAATAGTATTTGGTATTGACCCAAATAATCCTGAAATTATTATAGAAATAGAATTACAAAATAATGATTTATTTATTTTTTTAAAAGTTTTATCATTTTTCATATTTGATAATATAAATATATAACAAATATGTTTTATTATTAAAATTATAGTTATAGGTATTATATTAAATATATATTTAATATTTAAATTATATTTATATAATTTTGGTAAAGAAAAAAATGGTATATAGTTTATATTATTTATATTAAATAATTCTTTTTTATTTATATCTTTATTTATAAATAGTTTATTTATTATAAAATATATAACTATAATAATAGATATTGGAATTTTAGAAATTATATAATTATTAAATAATATCTTAATAAAAAATATACTTAAGAATATTAATATAATTAATAAATAATATTTGCTATTTATTTTTTTATTAAAAAAATAAAATAAATATTTTATAAATTCTATACATATAATTAATATAGTTGTTCCTATAATAGGAGAAGGTAATATTTTATTAATTATTAAAAAATTTATATTTTTGAATATATAACTAAATATATAAAATATTATACCACATAATATATATCTACTAAATAAATTTTCGTATTTATATAATTTTATTAATGGAATGATTGAAATTCAAAATAACATATTTGAACCTAAAAATATTGGTATTTTATTTTTAGTAATTATTAAATATATTAATGTTCCTATACCATTAAATAACATTATTGTTGAAGGATTTATATTTATTAATAATGAAATTAAAATATTATTTTCAATTATCATAAATATATTTAATATACTTAATAAAATTATTTTTATCATAATATTTATTTTAATAATTTCAATAATATTTTTAGTTTTCTAAAATTCTTCATATAAATATTAAATTAATAAACATATTTCATCTATATTAAAGCTGATATTTATTTAATATATAATTAATTTATTAATAATTTTTTAATAATTAATAATATTATGACATTAAATAAATTAAATATCAAATTTTTAAAGAAAAAAATTGCTGTTAAAAAAAGTATTGAAAATGTAAGTGCATTAAGAAATAAATCTATAGGATATATTACTAGCATTTTAGCATGTGCTTCAATTCCACATTCAAATATTAATAAAAACTTTTTTAAACGAAGTAATGGTAAAACATCATTAAAAATTATTTCTGATCCTGAATATGGGCTTCCTTATGGATTAATACCTAGAATAATAATGATTTGATTATGTACAGAAGTAAAATTTAAAAAATCTAAAATTATTTATTTAGGTAAAAATCAAAATGATTTCATAAAAAAATTAGGTATTATCCCAACTGGAGGTATAAATGGTTCAATAAACAGAATTAAAAAACAAATAATGAAATTATTTCATTCTACAATATCATTAACTAATGAAAATAAAAATGAACATAAATTTGTAAATTTAAATATAGTAGATAATGGTATTTTTTTCTGAAATAAAAAAAATAAAAACAAATTATATTGAAATAATAAAATTGTTTTATCAAAAAAATTTTTTAATGAAATTAAATTAACTTCATTACCTATAGATTTAAGAGTAACTAATATACTTAGATCTTCATTAGCAATTGATATATATATATGATTAACATGAAGGGCAAGAATGATTAATAAAAGAGTAGGAATAATAATATCTTGAAAAAAATTAAAATTACAATTTGGGTCTAATTATTGTAATTCATCAAAAGGACTTTTTAATTTTAAGAGAGAGTTTATTAAACAATTAAAAATTGTTTATTTTTTTTATTCTAATGTAAATATTCGAATTTTAAAATTTGGTTTAAAACTTAAATATAGTATTTCTCATGTTCCTTCTTTGAATTAAGGTTTTAAATTTAAAAGTTATTAACAATTATTGTATATAAATATATGTATATATATATGTTATACATGTATTATATATGTTATAATAATCATTAAATTTATTAAATGTAAAATATTTATAAACACCATAATATGTAGTAAGATAGTATTTGCATACATTTGTCTAGTATTTACTTACGTTTTTTCTTTAATTTATTCGTGATAAATGCTGGTACTAATTTGTTCAAAAGTCAACTTATGAACAATTTTATAAGGTTAATAATTTTATTTAAATTTAAAATTTTAATAAATTATATAATTTATTAATATTTTAATTTTTAAATATTTTATAGAAATTAATTAAAGGTACTAT
>CP144782.1:121408-266416 GCA_036689285.1 Candidatus Stammera capleta | reverse complement strand
TATTTTTATAAATATATAATAAAATGTTTTATTAATTTTAAAAATTATAATAATTAATATATTTTTATATACATATATAATGTACATTTAACTATAAATTAAATAATTATATATTTATAATTTAATTATATTAAATATTTTTAATAATATTTATTAAATATTTTTAATAATATTATTAATATATATATATATATATATATATATTATAACATTATTATAATTAAATAATAATTAATATATTTATAATTAAGTTAAATGTTTTTAGTAATATTATTATTTTATATAATATTTTATTTTATATATATTTAAATTATAATATTGTAATTAAATAATCATATATTTATAATTATGTTAAATACTTTCAATAAAATAACAAACCCTTTAAAACCAACTTTATATATACTACTATTAATTTTAATTTCTAAACAAAATATTTTAATAATAATTTATATTTTCTAAATATTAAAGTTAATAATATTATAAATAAAAATTATTTTCAATAGTTATTTTAATGTTTTTACTGAAATTTAAAAAATTTTTATTATTTAAATATTTTTTATGTTAGTATATTGATTTATTTTAAAATATTGTTTATAATTATTTAAATAATTTTTAAACAAAATTTTAAATGTTTTTTTCTAAATATGATTTTGAAATTATAGTTGTTGGTGGTGGACATTCAGGTATAGAAGCGTCTAATATATTATGTAAAATGAAATGTAAAACTTTATTAATTACTTTTAATAAATTAAATATTGGTGAATTATCTTGTAATCCTTCTATAGGAGGTTTAGGTAAAAGTCATTTAGTTAAAGAAATAGATGCTTTAGGTGGTTTAATGGGTAAAATAACTGATTTATCTGGTATAAATTTTAAAACTTTAAATACTAGTAAAGGTTATGCTGTTAGATCTACTAGAGTTCAAGTAGATAAAATAATATATAAAAATAATATTATAAAATATTTATTAAATCATAAAAATTATTTAACTATTATTGAAGATGAAGTTATAAGTTTAATAATTAAAAATAATACGGTATATGGTGTAATTTGTAATAAGTATAATAATATATATTCTAAGGTAGTATTATTATGTACGGGAACTTTTTTAGATTCTAGAATATTTATAGGTAATAAAAAATACTATGGAGGTAGATTATATGATTTTTGTTCTAAAAAATTAGCTTTATTTTTAAAAAAATTTTTAAAATTTGGATATTTTAAAACAGGTACTCCACCAAGATTAGATAATAGTTTTATAAATTTAAAGAATTTAAAAAAACAAATTAGTGATAAAAAATTAATATCTAATTTTTCTTTTTTTTCTTCTTTAAGAAATATTAATAAATTAAAACAAAAAAATTGTTATTTAACTTATACAAATAAATTAACTCATAAAATTATTAAAAATAATTTACATTTGAGTCCATTATTTAATGGTAATTTAATATCTAAAGGTCCTAGATATTGTCTTTCTTTAGAAGATAAAGTAAATAGATTTTCTGATAAAAGTAGACATCATATTTTTTTAGAACCAGAACAAATATATAATAATATAATATATCCTAATGGATTATCTATAAGTTTTCCTTTTAAAATTCAAAGTAAAATTATAAAATCTATTAATGGAATAAATAATTGTAAAATTTTAATTCCAGGTTATACTATTGAATATATGTATTTTGATCCTATTTTTTTAAATAAAAATTTAGAAAGTAAAATAATTAATAATTTGTTTCTTGCTGGTCAAATAAATGGTACTACAGGTTATGAAGAAGCTGCATCTCAAGGTTTAATTGCAGGAATAAATTCATATTTAAAAATTAAAAATAAAAAACAATTTATTTTAAATAGATTAAATTCATATATTGGTATTTTAATTGATGATTTATGTACAAAAGGAGTTACAGAACCTTATAGAATATTTAATTCAAGATCAGAATTTAATTTATTTTTAAGAGAAGATAATGCTGATTATAGATTAACTTCTTTAGCTTATAAATTAAAATTAATTAATTTTAAAAAATGGTTTTTTTTTAAAAATAAAATTAGTGAAATTAAAAATATTTATAATTATTTAAATAAAAAATTTTTTATTTTTAATAAATTACCTTTAAATATAAAAAAATATTTTAAAAAAAAAAATAATATTAAAATTAAATCTTTAATTTGTAATTCATCAATAAAGTTTAATAAAATAAAGAATTTTATTTTTAAAGATAATAAAAAATTTTTAAATAGTAAATTTTTAAAAGAAGTTAAAATTTTATTTTTATATAAAGGTTATTTAAAAAAACAAAAATTAGAGATTAATAAATATAAATTTTATGAAAATATAAATTTACCTAAAAATATTAATTATAATAAAATATTAGGTTTATCTAATGAAGTTATTCAAATATTAAATTTTCATAAACCTAATTTTTTAGGTCAAATATTAAGGATTTCTGGAATAACTCCTATATCATTAATGATTATATATATTTATTTAAAAAAAAATAAATTATTAATTATATAATATATTATATATATATATTAATTTTAATTTTAAAATAAATTATTTTATTTAAATTTTATATAAATATATTTATATAAAATAAATATAAATTTTAAATATATGTATTTTTATGTTTTATATAAATAAAAATTAATAATTATTATATTATTATTTTTTTATATTAAAATAAAATTTATTATTATTAATAATATTGGATTTTATAATGACTAAATTTTTTTTAAATTTTAAGTTACCATCTAATTATATTAAACATCATTTAAAACATTTATGTTTTAATATATTAAATTTTAGATTAATTAAAAATAATTTATATTATAAAAATTCATTTTTGAATTTTAATATAGATTCTTTTTTAGTTTCTTTTTTATTAGCAGTTTTTTTTTTATTTATAACTAAATATTTTTTATTTAAAGTTAAATATAATAGGTTACCAAATAAAATTCAAATTTTTTTTGAATTAATTATTTTATTAATATTAAATAATGTTAAAAAAATTTTTGGTAAAAAGGATAAATATGTTTTTGCTTTAGCATTTACAGTTTTTACTTGAATTTTTATAATGAATTTAATGAGTTTAATTCCTATTGATTTATTTCCTTTTTTTTTAAAAAAATTTTTTAATATAAATTATTTTATTAATGTTCCTACTTCAGATATTAATATTACAACTTCTATTTCATTTTGTGTATTATTATATATTTTTTTATATAAAATTATTAATAATGGTTTTTTAAATATTTTAAAAAATTTTTTTTTTCATCCTTTTAATAATAAATTTTATATAATTTTTAATATTATATTAGAAATTATTAATATTTTTTCAAAATTATTGTCTTTATCTTTAAGATTATTTGGTAATATATATTCTGGTGAAATAATATTTATTTTATTATCATTTATTATTCCTTGGTGATTACAATGATTATTAATTTTGCCATGATTTTTATTACATATATTTATATCTTTTTTACAATCTTTTATATTTATGATATTAACTATAATATATATATCTTAAATTTTTTATAAATTAATATATAAATAGGTAATTAAAATGAATAATGGTATATTATATATTTCTGCTGCATTAATGATGGGTTTAGCAGCTATAGGTGTTTCTATAGGTATAGGTATTTTAGGTGGAAAATTTTTAGATGGTGTATCTAGACAACCTAGTTTAGTTACTTTATTGAGAAATCAATTTTTTGTTGTAATAGGTTTAATTGATGCTATTCCTATGATAATTATAGGTTTAGGTTTATATATTATATTTTCAGTAGTTAAATAAATTTTTGTAAATTTTTATGCAAATTAATATTACTTTTTTAATACAAATTATATCTTTTATATTTTATATATTTTTTTGTATAAAATATATATGACCTTATGTAAATGATGTTTTAAATAAAAGAAAAAAAAAATTATATTTAAAATTTAAAGAAATAAAAAATGCTAAATTAAAAATTAATAATTTAAAAAACAAAATAAAAGAACAAAAAATTTTAAATAAAGAAATTATTTTAAAGATAAATAATGATTTAGAATATACTAGAAAATATTTATTAAAAAAATATAAAAAAGAAGCTATATTTAAATATAATAAAATTATTAAAAATGCTGAATTAAAAATTAATATAAAAAAAAAAATTATGTATGATAATTTTAATAAAAATGTATCAAATATAATTTATATTATTTTAAAACAAATTACTTATAAAATTTTTAATAAAAAATTAGATAATAAATTTATTAATAAAATATTAAGTAATAATAAATTAAATTAATATGTTAAATACTAAAAATTTGTTTCATTCTTATTCTTTAAGTATAATAAATATTATTGATTTAAATAATAAATTTATTTTAAATAGTTGGATTAAATTTTTTAAAATTTTGGAATTTATATTAAAAATTAAAAATTTTGAAAATTATTTATTTGATAATAAATTATTTATTTTTAATGAAATTATTATTTTGTTTGAAAAAAATTTTTTATTAGATAAAAATATGAAAAGTTTTTTATATATTTTAATAAAAGATAATTTATTAAAATATATTAAATTAATACATAAATATTTTATTAAAATTTATGAATTTAAAAAAAATATAATTAATGTTTTTATATATTTTAGAAATTTAATTAATAAAAAAAATTTATTTTTAATAAAAAATTTTATTAAAAATAGATTTAATAAAAATTTAAAATTTTATTTAATTAAAAAAAAAAATATAATATCAGGTTTTAAAATAAATATTAATGATTTTGTAATTGATAATAGTTTATTAAATATTTTAAAAAAAATAAAATTATTAAATTATAAAGAGTGTAAAAATGTCTTTTAATTTTGAAGAAATAAGTCAAATTATTAAATCTAGATTAGATAAATTAAATAATATTAATTATTATTTTGAAGGTAAAATTTTATCAATTATTGATGGAATTATACATATAACTGGTTTATCAAATGTTTTTTTAAATGAATTATTAGAATTTCCATATAATATTGGATATGGATTAATATTTAATTTAGATAGAGATTTTGTAAGTGTAATTCCTTTATGTTCATATAATAAATTAAAACCTGGTATGAAAGTTAAAAGTACAGGAAATGTATTAAAAGTTCCTGTTGGTAAAGAATTATTAGGTAGAGTAATTAATCCTTTAGGAAAAATTTTAGATGGGAAAAATGATTTAAATATTAATAATTATTATCCTATTGAAAAGGATTCTCCTTCTATAATGGATAGAAGATATATTAATAGACCATTATGTACAGGATATAAATCTATTGATAGTATGATTCCTATAGGTTTAGGTCAGAGACAATTAATAATAGGAGATAGAAAAACTGGTAAGACAAGTTTAGTTATAGATATTATTATTAATCAACGTAAAAATAATATTAAATGTATTTATGTATCTATAGGTCAAAAATTATCTAGTATTTTAAATTTAGTTGAAAAATTAGATTATTATAATGCTTTATCATATACTATATTTGTTATATCTACATCTTCAGATGATGCTGTTATGCAATATATTGCACCTTATTCAGGTTGTTCTATAGCTGAATATTTTAGAAATAATGGTGAAGATTCTTTAATTATTTATGATGATTTATCTAAACATGCTATAGCTTATAGACAAATATCATTATTATTACGGAGATCTCCTGGTAGAGAAGCTTATCCAGGTGATATATTTTATTTACATTCTAGATTATTAGAAAGATCTGCATATGTTAATTATAATTTTATAAAAAAATATAATATTAATTATAATAATAATGAATTAACTGGTTCTTTAACTTCTTTACCTATTGTGGAAACATATGAAGGTGATATATCATCTTTTATATCTACAAATATTATTTCAATTACAGATGGTCAAATTTTTTTAGAATCTAATTTATTTAATTCTGGAATAAAACCTGCTATTAATCCTGGTATTTCTGTTTCTAGAGTAGGTTCTACTGCTCAAACTGAAATTATGAAAAAATTTTCTAGTTCTTTAAAAAATTCTTTATCTCAATATTATGAATTATTAAATTTTTCTAAATTTTCTTCAGATTTAGATAAAAATACTATTAATCAATTAAATTATGGTAAAAGAATTATAGAAATTTTAAAGCAAAAACAATATTGTCCTTGTACTTTATTTAAACAGATATTAATTTTATTTTCATTGAAATATGGATATTTAGATAATATTAGTATTAATAAAATATTTTTATATGAAGAAAAATTATATAAATATGCTTCTATTAAATATTTTAAATTAAAAAAAGAAATTAATTTATTTGGTATTGTTAATAAAAAAATTATTAATAAATTAAAAAATATTATTAAAAAATTTAAATCTAAAATATTTATATAATTTTATTTTAGGAGATTATTTTGATAAATAAAAAATATTTAAATAATAAAAAAAATAGTATTAAATATTTTTATAAAATAACAAAATCTATGGAGATGGTATCTATATCTAAATTAAAATTTTTGGAAATTAAATTAATAAATAATAATTTATATAATAATTTTTTTTTAAAATTAGTAAATAATTTAAATTTTATTAAAAATAATCAATTTTATTTAAGAAATAATATTTTTTTTAATAAAATATTATATTTAATTATTTTTACAGATCAAGGTTTATGTGGTAATTTAAATATTAATTTATTTAAAAAAGTTATTAATCATATTAAAATAAAAAAATATTTTAAAAATAAAATATATTTTTTTTTAATAGGTAAAAAAATAAATTTTATTAATGAATTTATAAATTTAGATTGAAATATTAAGATTATAAATTATAAGTTTTTAATAAAAAAAATTTTTAATGATAATAAATATTTACATAATTTAGTTAATAAAATAATTGATTTTTATAGTATTAATATAAGATCTAAAATTTATATAGTATTTAATTTTTTAAATAAGAATAAAATTTTAAATAAAATAGATAAATTATTACCAATTAATATGTTAAATAAAAATATTTATTATAGAAATTATATTTATGAAGATTGTATTAATATTATTAATAATAAAGTATTTTTTAAATATATAGATTCTAAAATTTATAATTCTATATTAAAAAATTATATTTCAGAAAATTTTTCTAGAATTTTAATAATGAAAAATGCTTCTAAAAATTCTAAAAATTTATATAATAAATTAAATATTATGTATAATAAATTACGTCAATTTAATATTACTAAGGAAATATTAGAATTAATATCTACTTTAAATACATTATAAATATTTAATTATATTAATGGTTTATAATATGCAAAAAAATGAAGGAAAAATTATTAGAATATTAGGTGCAATAGTTGATGTAGAATTTTATAATAATTATATACCTAATTTATTTAATGAATTAAATGTTTTTTTAAATAAAAAAAAATTTGTTCTTGAAGTTCATCAACAAATTGGTGATGGAATAGTTAGAACTATTTCAATGTGTTCTACAAATAAATTATTTAGAGGTATGAAAGTTATAGATACTAAAAATAGTATATCTATACCTGTAGGAAAAGGTTTATTAGGTAGAATTATTAATGTATTAGGTGAACCTTTAGATGGTAAAGGTGATATAATATCTAAAGAATATAGATCTATATATAATAATCCTCCTAATTATATAGAATTATCTTCATCTAAAAAAATTTTAGAAACTGGAATTAAAGTTATAGATTTAATTTGTCCTTTTTTAAAAGGAGGTAAAATAGGTTTATTTGGTGGTGCTGGTGTAGGTAAAACTGTTAATATGATGGAATTAATTAGAAATATATCTATTAAACATTCAGGTTATTCTGTTTTTACAGGTGTAGGAGAAAGAATTAGAGAAGGATTTGATTTTTATCATGAAATGTGTTCTTCTAAAGTTATTGATAAAGTTTCATTAGTATATGGACAAATGAATGAATCTCCAGGAAATAGATTTAGAGTAGCATTAACTGGTTTAACAGTAGCAGAAAAATTTAGAGATGATGGTTATGATGTTTTATTATTTATTGATAATATATATCGTTATATATTAGCTGGAATGGAAGTTTCATCTTTATTAGGGCGTATACCATCTTCAGTAGGTTATCAACCAACTTTGTCTCAAGAAATGGGTATTTTACAAGAAAGAATTTCTTCTACTAAAAAAGGATCTATAACTTCTGTTCAAGCAGTTTATGTTCCTTCAGACGATTTTAGTGATCCTTCAGCTATTACAACTTTTACTCATTTGGATGCTATTATAGTTTTAGATAGACAAATAGCTTCATCAGGTATTTATCCTGCTATTGATCCTTTATTATCAAGTAGTGATCAATTAACTCCTGATATTGTGGGTTTAGAACATTATAATGTTGCTCAATCAGTTAAAAAAATTTTACAAAAGTATAAGGAATTAAAAGATGTAATTTCTATATTAGGAATTGATGAATTATCTGAAGAAGATAAATTATTAGTATCTAGAGCTAGAAAAATTCAAAAATTTTTATCTCAACCTTTTTTTGTAAGTCAAATATTTACTAATATTATAGGTAAATATGTTACTATAGATAAAAATATAAAAGGATTTAAAGATATTTTAGAAGGTAAATATGATAATGTTAATGAAAATTCATTTTATATGATAGGTGAAATAAAAGAGAATAATTAAATTATGTATAATAAATAATATGAAATATAATTTTAATATTAATATTTTAAATAGAAATAATATATTATTAAATAAAAAAATTAATTATATAAAATTATTTAATAATGGATTAGAAATTTATTATAATCATATACCAATTTTATTAACTATTAATAATAGTATAATATTAATTATTGATTTTAATAATATTAAAAAATTTTTTTATGTATTTGATTGTATTTTAGAATTTTATAATAATAAACTTTATTTATTAACAGATAAATTAATTACTTTTAAAAATTTAAATAAAAAATATATAATTAATAAAAAAAAAAAAATTGAAAATAAATTATTTTTATTAAAAGAAAATAATATTTATACAATTAAATATTTTCAATTAATTAATAAATTAAATATTTATATAGATTATTTAAATTTAATTAAATTTACTAATAATTATTAATTAATTGTAGTTGTTTTTAATTTTTATATATTTTATTTATTATTTAATGTTTATAGTAAATTTTTTTTTTTTGGTGTAATATATATATAAATATTAAAAAGGGGTTATAGCTCAATTGGTAGAGTATCTGTTTTGCACGCAGAAGGTTAGCGGTTCGATCCCGCTTAACTCCATAATTTGCCGGTTTAGCTCAATAGGTAGAGCAACTGACTTGTAATCAGTAGGTTACCAGTTCGATTCCGGTAACCGGCATAATATGGTGGGATTCCTGAGTGGTTAAAAGGAACAGACTGTAAATTTGTTGTCATTGACTTCGAAGGTTCGAATCCTTCTCCCACCATTATTTTTAAGCGAATATTGTATAAAGGTTATTATATTAGCCTTCCAAGCTAAAGATACGGGTTCAAATCCCGTTATTCGCTATAATTTTTTTTAAAAGTTAAATATATTTTTTTATTAATTAATAAAGGTTTTATATAATTTTTTTTATATTTAAAATTTATAAAATTATTTTTTTTTATAAAATATATATTTTTTATATTTTTAAATTTTAATAAATGTATATTTTTTATAATAATATTTTTATATTTTATTGTTGAATTAATAATAATTAAATTAATTATATTAAATTTAGATTTTTTTATTAATATTAAAATTTTTTTTATAATAATAAAATTTTTTATAAATTTTTTATTTTTTAGAAATTTTTTATTTACTTTAGGTAATTTTTCTAATAATATTGATTTTTTATTATTTAAAAAAATAAATTTAATTTTTTTTCATATATATTCTGTTATAAAAGGTATAATAGGATGTGATAATTTTAATATGTTTAAAAATATATATTTTATAGTTTTAATTGTTAATAAATTATATTTATTATGTTTAATAGTTATTTTAAATAATTCTATATATAAATTACAAAAATTTTTTTTTAAAAAGTTTTTTAATTTATTACATAATAAATTAAATTTGAATGTTTTAATATATTTTTTATATATTTTTATAAGTTTATTGAATTTATTTAATATTCAATAATCTAATAAAGATAAATTGTTGTTATTATTATTATTATAATTTTTTTTAAAATTTTTAAAAAAACATATTATATATTTAGATATATTTCATAATTTATTACAATATTTATAACTATTATTTAATCTATTTAAATTAAATTTAATTTTTAAATTAAAATTTGATATTGAAGCTAATGTAAATCTTAATATATCTGTTCCATGTGGTTTTATTCCATTTAAAAAATATTTTTTAGTATTTTTTATTATTTTATTTTTATTTTTTTTATTTATTAAATTTTTTGTTCTTTTTTTAATTAAATTTTTTATTGAAATACCTTTTATAATATCTTTAGGATTAATTACATTACCTATAGATTTAGACATTTTGTTTTTATTTTCATCAGTTATTAGTCCAGTTATAAATACTTTTTTAAATGGTATTATAGATTTGTTTTTTTTTTTTATTAAACATAATGTTATCATTATCATTTTTGATATTCAATGATATATTATATCAAATCCACTTACTATTATATTTATTGGATGAAAATTTTTTAAATTTTTAGTTTTTTTAGGTCATCCTAAACTTGCAAATGTTCATAAAGATGATGAAAATCATGTATCTAAAATGTTTTTATCTTGTTTTAATTTTATACTATTATTTAATTTATATTTTTTTAATATGTATTTTTTATTATATCCTAAATATATATTTTTTTTTTTATCATATCATATTGGTATTTTATGTCCTCAATTTATTTGTCTAGATAAACATCAATCTTTTATATTATTCATTCATGAATAAAATAAATTTTTATATTTATATGGTATAAAATTTATTTTATTATTTTTTATATATTTTATTGCTTTTTTAGATAATAATTTTGTTTTTAAATATCATTGTTTTATTAATATATTTATAATTTTTTTATTTGTTATATTACTAAAATAAATATTTTTTTTAATTTTATTTATTTTATATATATTTTTATTTTTTTTTAATATATTTATTATAATTTTATTATTTAAATTTTTATATTTAAAGTTAATTTTATTTTTTATTTTTTTTCATTTATAATTAAATATATTTGGTTTTTTTTTTAATATACCATTTTTATTTAAAATATTTAATATATTTAATTTATGTTTTAATGCTATTTTTAAATTTTTTTTATTATGTCCAGGATTAATATTTATACAACCAAAATATTTGTTAATTTTGATTTTTTTATCAAATATAATTTTTATTTTTTGTTTATTTATTGGATTAATAACATATTTATTTTTTAAATTTTTATATCTTTTATCTTTAGGATTAATTGCTATTGCTACATTTGCTAATATATTGATAGGATTTGTTGTAGGTGTTATTAAATATTTTTTTTTATTATTAAATAATTTATATTTAATAAAATATTGTTTTATTTTTTTTTTTTTTTTATATATTTCTAAATTAGATAATACTTTTTTAAATTTTATATCTCAATTTATTATTTTATAACGTTTATATATTAATTTTTTTTTATATAATTTTATAAAAGCTTTATTTACTGAATATGAAAAATTTTTATCTAATGTAAATCTAGTTTTTTTTCAATAAATACTACTTCCTAATAATTTAGTTTGTTTATTAATTTTATTTTCATATTTATTTTTTCATTTTCATAGTTCTTTTATTAATTTTTTTTTTGAATAATTTATTTTTTTTTTTTTTAAATAATTTTCTACTATAATTTGAGTTATTATACCTGCATGATCAGTACCCATTATTCATATTGTGTTATATCCAGACATTTTTTTATATCTTATAATTATATCCATAATTGTCTGTTGATATGCATGTCCTATATGAAGATTTCCTGTTATATTTGGAGGTGGCATTATAATTGAAAAAGATTTTTTATTTTTATATATTTTTTTAGGATTAAATAATTTATTTTTTAATCAAAAATTATATATTTTTTTTTCTTTATTTATTATATTTAAAAAATTTTTCATTATTATTATTATATATATTTTTATTAATTTTTTTTTTATAATTATTTAAGAATTTTATTATTAAATATACTGTTCTACCTGTTGCTTTATTTTTATTTCATGCTGTTCCAGCTATATCTAAATGTGCTCATTTATATTTTTTAATAAAATTATGTAAAAAACAAGCAGCTATTATTGTATCAGCATTATTATTTTCATTACAATTTTTTAAATCAGCTATATTAGATATTATATATTTATTATATTTTTTAAATAATGGTAATTCTCATATTTTATCTTGTGTTTTTTTACTAGCTATTAATAATTTTTTTGATAAATTTTTATTATTTGTTATTAAAGCACTAATTTTTTTTCCTAATGATATTATACAAGTTCCAGTTAATGTAGCTATACTAATTACTATTTGTGGATTATATTTTTTAATATAAGTTAATGTATCGCATAAAATTAATCTACCTTCAGCATCTGTATTAACAATTTCAATAGTTTTTCCTGAAAGTGTTTTAATTATATCACCTGGTTTAACAGATTTACTATCAGGCATATTTTCTGCACATGATAATATTCCTATTATATTTAATTTTAATTTTAATTTATTTATTATATACATTATTCCTCATACTACAGCTGCTCCAGACATATCATATTTCATTTTGTGCATATTTATAGATGATTTAATTGATATTCCTCCTGAATCAAAAGTTATACCTTTTCCTATTAAAACAATTGGTTTTTCATTAATATTATTATTATATTTTATTTTTATCATTCTTATTTTATTTGATGATCCTTGATTAACACTTAAATATGCATTCATACCTAATGTTTTCATTTTTTTTTTATTTAAAAATGATATTTTTATGTTTTTTCCGTATATTTCTTTTTTAGATTTTTTTAAAATGTAATCAGAATTGCATATATTAGAAGGCATATTACATAAATCTTTAGTTTTTTTAATTCCTTTAGAAATTATTAAACTATTATATATAGCTTTTTTAGATATATATTTTTCATTTTTTTTAATATTAAATAATATTATTTTATTATTTTTTTTTTTTTTTATTTTTTTAAATTTATTAAATTTATATTTATAATTTTCTATAATATTAATTATGTTAAATATTTTTCAATATATATTTTTAATTTTTAATTTATTTATAATATATACTATATTAGTATATTTATTATTATTAATAATTTTTATAGTATTTATTATTATTTTTTTAAAATTATTAAAATTAATTTTTTTATTTTTTTTTAATTTTATTAAATATAGATCTTGTTTAGATTTTGTATTAAAATATTTATTTATATTTTTTTTATTTTTTACAAAGTTATATTTATTGTAATATTTTTTTTTTATATTTTTATAAAAAAATTTTTTATTATTATATTTTTTATTTATTATAATTATAATACATTCATATTTATTAAAATTATTTTTAATATTTTTTATTATTTTATATTTCATATTTCATTTTTATTTTATATAAAATATATTATTTAATTTTATTATATTATAATATATTTTTTATTTTATAATTTATATTTAATTAATTTAAATTTTTAAAATTTATTATGATTAATATTAAAAATAATTTTTTTGTTGGTAATAAAATTATATATTTAAATGAACCTTATAACATTGAATTTGTTGAATTTATAAAACCTGGTAAAGGTAAATCTTTTATAAGAGTAAAGATTCGTAATTTAAAAAATTTAAAATTATTATATAAAACATTTAAATATTTAAATAACATTAAAAAAGCTAATATATATAGTTATAATTTTATTTATATTTATAATTTTAATAAAAATTGATATTTTTTAGATAAATTAAATTTTAATCAAATAATATTAAATAATAAAGTTATTGGTGATAACTATAAATGATTATATGAAAATAATACATATAATGTTATTTATTGAAATAATAATCCTATAAATATTTTAATTCCTAAAATATTAAATATGAAAGTAATATATACTATTGATATATATAAAAATAATAATATTGTAAATAATAATAAATTAGCTAAATTAACTACTGGTATTAAAATTAAAGTTCCTTATTTTATAAAACCAGGAGATTTAATAAAAGTTAATACTATTTCAAAAATTTATATTTCTAGATTATAAAATATTAATTTTAAAGCAGGGGCAGAAGGAATTGAACCCTCAACCTATGATTTTGGAGACCATTGTTCTACCTAATTAAACTATACCCCTTTTTTTATATATATTTATTTAGGTCTAAGTGGAGTTGAACCACTGACCTCACCCTTATCAGGGGTGTGCTCTAACCTCTGAGCTATAGACCTTTTTAATAATATTTAATATTACTAAAAATTATAATAAATAATTATATCAAATAATTATTTTAATGTCATTAATAATATAATATTATATAATATTTAATATTTATAAATAGTAAAAAATTTATTATGAAAAATAAAAATATTTTCCAAAAAATTATAGATAATGAAGTTAAAGTTAATTTAATACATAAAGATAATTATGTTACTGCTTTTTATGATATTAATCCTAAAGCGCCTTTACATATAATATTAATACCTAATATTTATATTAAAAATATGAATTATATTAATAAATCTAATATATTTTTTTTATCAAAAATGTTATTTTTAGCTTCTAAAATTGCTAAAGTAAAAAATATAGATAAAAGTGGTTATAGATTAGTTATAAATTGTAATAAAAATGCAGGTCAAGAAATTGATTATTTACATATGCATTTTTTAGGTGGTAAATTTTTAGGAGATATTTGTTGTAATAAATAATTTATTATAATATGAAAACTAATAAATATTGTTTATTTACTAATAAAATTAATTTCAATAATGAAGATAATATAATATATAATTTAATGATTAAAGGTGGTTTAATAAGAAAATTATGTTCTGGTATTTTTATTATATTACCTAATGGATTAAAAATTATAAATAATATTATTAAAATAATAAAACATGAGATGGATAAATTAAATTCTTTAGAAATTGAAATGCCTATTATAATACCTTCATATTTATGAATTAATAGTAATAGAATAAATAATTATGGTAAAGAATTATATAAAATTTATGATAGAAATAATAAGTTATTTTTAATTTCTCCTACTAATGAAGAAATTATAACTGATTTTTTTTTTAAAGAAAGATTTAATTTAAATAAATTACCTTATATTTTTTATCAAATAAATAATAAATTTAGAGATGAAATTAGACCTAAATCTGGTTTAGTAAGATGTAAACAATTTATTATGAAAGATGCTTATTCTTTTCATGATAATAAAGAATGTTTAAATTCAACTTATATTGATATTTTAAATACTTATTTAAATATTTTTAAAATACTAAATTTAAATATTTTTTATAAAGAAGCTAATTGTGGTAAAATGGGTGGTTATTTATCTCATGAATTTCATATAATTTCTAATTATGGTGAAAATAATTTATTTATAAAAAAAACTATTTTATCAAAATATTTTTATAATTGTGATATTAATAGTATTAAGTATAAAAAGTTTGATTTTTTATTTTTAAAAAATATAAATAATAATATATTTATTAATAAAATAAATTTAAATAAATTTATTAAAACTTTTTTAATTAAAATTTATCAAAATAATAAAAAAATTTTTGTTATATTATTAATTTCTTATTATTCTGAAATAGATTTTTTAAAAATTAAAAATTTATATCCTTTATCTACTAAACTATGTTTAGTTAGTAATAAATATATTTTAAAAAAATTTAATATTAATTATTTATATTTAGGTCCTTTTGGTTTTAATTATAGAATAATAGTTGATTTATCTTTAATTAATTTTAAAAATTTTATTATAGGATCTAATATTAATAATTATTTTTTTATTAATGTAAATTGAAATAAACATATTAATAATGTTAATTTTATTGATATAAATAAAAATTATAATATATATATAAAAAAATATAATAAAAAAAAAACTATTAATAAAAAATCTATTGAATTAGCACATATTTTTAAATTATTAGATAAATATTCTAAATATTATAGTAAAAAATTAAATTTTAAAAAAATATTTATGGGTTGTTATGGTATAGGTATTTTTAGAATTTTTTTTAGTTTAATTGAAAAATATAGTTTTAATAATAAAATTATATTTCCTTTATCTATAACTAATTTTAAATTAGGTATTATCCCAATAGGAATGTATATTAATAAATTAGTTTATAATATATCTTATAAAATATATTATTTTTTAATTAAAAAACATATAAAAGTTTTATTAGAAAATAGAAATATATATATTGGTAAATCATTAAATGATTTTGAATTAATAGGTATACCAAATTTTTTAATTATTAGTAAAAATTTATTGTTTTTAAATATTTTAGAATTTAGAGACAGAATTAATAAGTTTACACAATATATTAATATTAATGAAATATTTGATTTTTTATTATTAAAATATTTATAATTATTATTTTTTTTTAAATATTATATTTCAATTATAATTATTATTTTTATTTGGTTTTCCATATTTAGTAATAAATATATTTGGACTTAATATTGGTAAATTATTATAATATATAATAGGTGTAAATTTTCTTTCTCAAGGTAATATATTATATTTTTGTCATATTTTTTTTATTTTTAATTTTTTGTTATTAATAGGTATTTTATTTTTTATTTTAAAATATATATATATTTTTTCATTTTCTAATGGTTTTCTAACTGTATTTTTATTATTATATTTTTTTTTAAATTTTTTATTAATATAAAGTATTCCTATTTTATTAGGTAATGTAAAAATTTTTTTATATTTTTTTCATTTTAATTTATTATTTAATAATTTATATATTTTTTTACTTATAAATATATTATTTTTATATTTATTTAAAATAAAATTTTTAAAATATAATTGAAAATATGTTTTTTTTTTATTTGTAATTATTTTTTTTCATAATAAATGTATTAATTTATAGGAAATTATATATTTATTATTTTTTTTTATAAATTTTCTTAATATTAAAATATTTTCTTGTAAATTTAATTTATACATATATTTTAAATTAAGACTTTTATTTTTATTTAAACTTTTTTTAAATTTTTTTTTTATTATTTTATTAATTAATTTATATTGTTCATAACATATTTTAGAATTTCTTATTATAGATGATGAAAAATATGATCATTTTTTGTTAATTATGGGTAAAATTATAATTCTTAAAAAATTTCTATCTGAATTTATATTTTTATTAGTTATATCTTCTATTCATTTAATTTTGTTTTTTATTGCATATTTAATTATATATTTTTTTTCTATATTTAAAAAAGGTCTTATTATTATTTGATTATTTATTATTTGTTTTTTTTTTATTCCTATTAAACCTTTTAAACCACATCCTCTTTTAAGATTTAATAATATAGTTTCTATTTTATCATTTTTATGATGTGCAGTTAGTAATATTTCATTTTTTTTTATATATTTTTTATAAAATTTATATCTTTTATTTCTTAATATACATTCTAAATTTTTTTTTTTTTTTAAAAATATTTTTTTAATTATTAGTTTTATTTTTAATTTTTTACAAAAATTAATACAATGTTTTTCTCAATTATTAGAAATATGGAATATATTATGATTAATATGTATAGCTCTAATTTTAATTTTAGATTTAAAATTATTTAATATATATAATAATACACTAGAATCTACTCCTCCACTATATCCTATTAAAAATTTTTTATATTTTTTTATTAATTTTTTTATTTTTTTTTCTATTAAATTTACATACATATATTTATTAAAATTTTATATTAATATATTTTTATTTATATTTTATATATTAATATAATATTAATTATTTATTAAATAATATAAATATATTTGTTTAATATATTATATTAATTCTAAATATTTTTATATTTTAATTGTTTTTAATATATAAATATTATAATATATTTATATATTTTTAAATGGGTCGTTAGCTCAGTAGGTAGAGCAGTTGACTTTTAATCAATTGGTCACAGGTTCGAATCCTGTACGACCCATTTTATTTTTATTTAAATATAAAAAAATCTATATGTAATATTTTGTTTTTATATGGATGTTTTTGAATTTCTTTTATTTTACATTTTAATTTTTTATTATAAAATTTTAAATTAAATTTAATATTTTTAATATTTTTTTTTTTTTTTAATATATTAAATATTTTATTATATTTAATTTTAATTAAAATATTTTTTTTATTTTTAATGTAAATAATAGCAGGTATTTTATTTTTTTTTCTTATTTTTTTACAATTATTAGTTCCTTTTTTATTTCTATATTTTACTTTTATTGTAAATTTATTCATTTTATATTTATAATATTTATTTATTTTTAATTAAAATAAATATATTATATATTATAATATTAATTTATATATATAAATATTTTAAAATGAATAATTTATTAAAAATAAAATTTAAAAAAATAGGTATACATATAAAAAATTTTTATAATTTATGAACAAACAATATTTTATTAAATTATTTTAATATTAAATCTCTTTCTTTTTTTTTAGGTAATCCATTAAAATGAAAGAAAAATATTAGTAATAATTATATTAATAAAATTAATACTTTTATAAAAAAATTTAATATAAATAAGAATTATATTATTCCACATTGTAGTTATTTAATAAATTTAGGTTCTCCAATTGATATTAATTTAAAAAAATCTATATCTTTATTAAAAAAAGAAATATTTATATGTTCTAAATTAGGTATAAAATTAATAAATTTTCATATAGGTAATCATTTAGGTATTATAAATGAATATAATTGTATTAATAATATTATAAATTCTATAAATTTTATTATAGATAATACTAGTGATGTTATATTAGTAATGGAAAATTCTTCAGGACAAGGTAATTCAATAGGTTATAATTTAGATCATATTTCTAATATATTATTATCTATTAATAATAAATCACGTATAGGAGTATGTATAGATATTGGTCATGCTTTTGCAGCTGGTTATGATTTAAGAAATTTTATTAATTGTGAAAAATTTTTTGTTGAATTTGATAATAAAATAGGATTAATGTTTTTAAAAGCTTTACATTTAAATGGTAGTAGATATAAATTTTTTAGTAAAAAAGATAAACATAGTACACTATTAAATAGTTTTTTAGGAAATAATATTTTTTATTGAATTATGAAAAATAATTTATTTGATAATATTCCTATAATTTTAGAAACTATTAATCCATTATTATGAATTAATGAAATAAATTGATTATATTCATTATAATATTAATTTTTAAATTTATAATATTTTAATTGTTTTTTTATTAATATTGATAATTTATCTAATGATAATTGTTCTGGATGAATTTTTTGAATTTCTAATGATAATTGAATTTCTGATATATAAGTATATATTGGATTTCCATTATTATCTTCTGTAATTACATGATATCATGGATATTTTTTAAAAATTTTATTTTTTTTATAGATTTTGTTATTAAATTTAAATTTATTTTTTAATGAATAAATAGGATCTATATCTATTATAACACCTAAAAAATTTAATAGTTTATGTCTAACTTGTTGTCCTATATTAAATTTGCTATAAATTATCATAATTTTATATTTTTATTTGTGTATATTATTAAATTAATATTTTTAATTTATTATAATTTAGTAAAATATGTATATGGGATTAATCCTGATAAAAACATAAATATTATAGTTATAGGATAAGCATAATGTAAATTTAGTTCAGGCATATATTTAAAATTCATTCCATATATTGATGATATTAAAGTTGGTGGTAAAAATATTACTGATATTATTGAAAAAAATTTTAATATATTATTCTGTTCTATATTTAAAAAACCCATAGCAGCTTGTATTAAAAAATTTATTTTTTGAAATAATGATTCATTATATGATAATAATGATTTTATATCTATAATCATATCTTTAGTTAATTTTTTTTGTATTTCATTAAAATTAACTTTGCGTGTTAAAAATTTTAGTGCTCTTTGTGTATCTATTAAACAAATTCTTATTTTTGATGTTATATCTTCTTTTTTAGATAATATTAATATACATAAATTAAATTTTTTATTATTTTGAGTACGTAATATAATAGAGTTTAAATTTTCTAAATCGTTTGAAATTATTTCTATTTCATTTGCTAATTGTTCTATTTTTATTTCAAATAAGTCTAATAATAAGTTATATATACTTTTATATTTTATTTTTTTATTTAAAACTTTTGATTCATAAATATTAAAAATTTTTAAATTTTTTTTTCTTAAAGTATATAATTTATTATTTTTTATTATAAAAGCTATTGTATATATATTCATATAATCTTTTTTTTTTTTTTCGAAAAAAAATGAATGTATATGTAATCCATTTTTATCTTCAAAAAATCTTGCTGATGATTCTAAATTATATAATTCTAAATTTGTTATAATTTTTTGTTTAAAAAAATTTTTTATATATATTCTTTCTAAATTAGTAGGATTTATTAAATCTATTCAAAAATATTTTTTTATTTTTTTTTTTTTTAGTATATTTATATTTTTAATTTTTTTAAATATTTTTTTTTTAAATTTAAATATATTTAACATAATTTTTATTTATAAAATTTAATTATTATTAAATTATTATTTTACATTAAATTAAATAATTTATAGAATTTTATTTATATTAAATATTTTATTTATTTAAATTTTAAAATATAGTAAAATATTTATTATTTATTTTTTGATTGGAGTTTTATTAATGAGTAAATTTTTAGAAATAGATAATAATTTATTTGATAATGAAGTATTAAAATATAAAGGATATGTTTTAGTGGATTTTTGAGCTAAATGATGTGGTCCATGCAGATTATTTATGAATATTTTAAATGATTTATATAAAGATTTTTTAAATAAAATTAAATTTGTTAAAATTAATATAGATAATAATACTTTATTAGCTGAAAAATTTAAAATAAAAAGTGTACCTACAATAATTTTATTTAAAAATGGAATTTTATTATCTAAAAAAGTTGGTCTTTTAACAAAATTAGATGTAATAAATTTTTTAAATTTAAATGGATTAAATTAATTATATTTTATACTTATTATAAAAATATTTAATTTAAATTAATTATTAATTATTATAATATATTATGAATTTTACGCAATTAAAAAGTATGTCTGTTTTTGAATTAATTAATTTAGGACAAAAAATTGGTTTGGAAAATTTAGTTAGAATGCGTAAACAAGATATAATTTTTTCTATTTTAAAACAATATTCAAAAAGTGGTGAAAATATTTTTGGTAATGGAGTTTTAGAAATTTTGCAAGATGGATTTGGTTTTTTACGTTCTTCAGATAGTTCTTATTTATCAGGTCCAGATGATATATATGTTTCTCCTAGTCAAATACGTAGATTTAATTTAAGAACTGGAGATACTATTTGAGGTAAAATTAGACCTCCTAAAGAAATAGAACGTTATTTTGCTTTATTAAAAGTTAATAAAATAAATTATGATAAACCTGAAAATTTTAGAAATAAAATATTATTTGAAAATTTAACTCCATTACATACTAATTTTAGATTATATATGGAAATTGGTGATGGTTCTAAAGAAGATATTACATCTAGAATTTTAGATTTATCTGCTCCTATAGGAAAAGGTCAGAGAGGTTTAATAGTTGCACCTCCTAAAGCTGGTAAAACTATATTATTACAAAATATTGCTAGAAGTATAAATTATAATTATCCAGATTGTATTTTAATAATTTTATTAATTGATGAAAGACCAGAAGAAGTTACTGAAATGAATCGTTTAATTAAAAAAGGTGAAGTAATAGCTTCAACTTTTGATGAACCTGCTCTTAGACATGTACAAGTTTCTGAAATGGTTATAGAAAAAGCTAAAAGATTAATTGAACATAAAAAGGATGTAATAATTTTATTAGATTCTATTACTAGATTAGCTAGAGCTTATAATACAGTTGTACCAGCTTCAGGTAAAATTTTAACTGGAGGAATAGATTCTAATGCTTTACATAGACCTAAAAGATTTTTTGGAGCAGCACGTAATTTAAAAGAAGGTGGTAGTTTAACTATTATAGCTACTGCTTTAGTGGATACTGGTTCTAAAATGGATGAAATTATTTATGAAGAATTTAAAGGTACTGGCAATATGGAATTACATTTATCTAGAAAAATATCTGAAAAAAGGATTTTTCCATCAATAGATTATAATAAATCAGGTACTAGAAAAGAAGAATTATTAACTTCTTCTAATGAATTAAAAAAAATATGAATTTTAAGAAGAATAATTCAACCAATGAATGAAATTGATGCAATGGAATTTTTAATTAAAAAATTATTAATGACTAAAACAAATATTGAATTTTTCGAAATGATGAAAAGGCCATAAATTATAAAAATATAAATTATATAATATAGTAGTTTTATTTTAAAAATTTTTATATAATATTTATAAATTAAATTTTTATGAAATTAATTGGTGGTTATAGCTTAGTAGGTAGAGCACTGGATTGTGGTTCCAGTAGTCATGGGTTCGATTCCCATTAACCACCTTTTTATAATATTTCGGTGAGTAGCGCAGTTTGGTAGCGCAACTGGTTTGGGACTAGTAGGTCGGAGGTTCAAATCCTCCCTTGCCGATTTTGTTTTTAATTATTTAAATGAAAAAAATTTTAGTTACTTGTGCATTACCTTATTCTAATGGTTCAATACATTTAGGTCATATTTTAGAACATATTCAAGCTGATATTTGAGTAAGATATCAAAGATTAATAGGAAATAAAGTTTATTTTATTTGTGCTGATGATTCACATGGTACAGCTGTACTTTTAAAATCTATTGAATTAAATATTAATCCTAAAATTATGATAAAGAATATTTTAACTGATCATAAAAATCAATTTATTAATTTTGATATTTTTCATGATTATTATTATACTACTCATAGTAAATATAATTATATGTTTTTGAAATATCTTATTAAAAAATGTAATTTTAAAAATGTTTTATTTAATAAAGATATTTTACAATTTTATGATATTAAAAAAAAAATATTTTTACCAGATAGGTATATAATAGGTACATGTCCTAAATGTTATAAAAAAAAACAATATAGTGATAATTGTATTTATTGTGGAAGTTCATATAATTCTTTTGATTTAATTAATCCTATTTCTACAATTTCAAATGTTAAACCTATTTTACGTAAATCTAATCATTTATTTTTAAATTTAAATATTTTTAAAAATGAATTGAAAAAATGAATTAGTAATACTAATTTACAAAAGGAAGTTTTTAATCAATTAAATAATTGATTAAGTATTAAGTTAAATAATTGAAATATTTCAAGAGATTATCCATATTTTGGATTTAAAATTCCTAATAAATATATAAAAAATAAATATTTTTATGTTTGATTTGATGCTTTATTAGGATATATAAGTACATTTTATAAATATTGTAATAAATATGAAAATAATTTATTATTTAAAAATTTTTGAAAAAAAAATAGTAATTATGAATTATATCATTTTATAGGAAAAGATATATTATATTTTCATGGTATATTATGACCTTATATATTAAATATTTTAAATTTTAGAAAACCTACTAATTTAATAGTACATGGACATTTAACGATTGATAATTATAAAATGTCTAAATCATATAAAAATTTTATAACTGTAGATAAATGATTAAAATATTTTGATACTAGTAGTTTAAGATATTATTTTGCTAGTTTATTAAGTAATAATATTAACGATATAAATATATGTATAAAAAATTTTGTTAATAAAATTAATTCTGATATTGTAAATAAATTTATAAATATAGCATCTAGAATTTATAAATTTTTAGAAATTAATTTTAATAATATTTTATCGAGTAAATTATGAGATGAAGATTTTTATATTTATTTTATAGAAAAATCTAAAATTATAAGTAAATTATATTTAGAATTTAATTATTCTAAAATTTTAGTTGAAATTAATATTTTATTAGATATTGTTAATAAATATATAACAGAAAATAAACCTTGATTATTATTAAATAATATAAAAAATAAAAAAAAATTGCATATGTTATGTACTACTATATTAAATATTTTTAAAGTAATATCAACTTATTTATATCCTATAATACCTAATATAATTAGGAATGTAGAAATTTTTTTAAATAGTAAATTTAATTGAAATAATTTAAATAAACCTTTATTAAATCATAAAATTATGAAATATAATAATCTTTATTATCGTATTAATTATGTTGATATAAATATTTTACAAAATTAATAGTTATATTATTTATGTAATTTATGATATTATGAAAATATAATTATTTTTTAGTATTTAATTATAATGATTTATTTAAATATACAAAAAGCAGTAAATAATGTAGGTAACAGATTTGATTTAGTACTAATAACTTCTTATTATGCTAGACAAATACAATTATATAAAAAAAAATTTGCAAAAAATAAAAATAAATCGACTTTAATTGCTTTAAAAAAAATTGAAAATAATTTATTTGATAAAAATTTATTGTTAAATTTTTTAAAATAAAAATATTAAATAATGAAAATTTATTTAGTTGGTGGTTTTATTAGAGATAAATTATTAGGAATTAATTTATCTAAAGATAGAGATTGATTAGTAGTTGGTTCTAATTATAAAGAGATGTTATATTTAGGTTATAAGCAAATAGGAAATTCTTTTCCTATTTTTATTCATCCTATTACTAAAGAAGAATATGCTTTGGCTAGAAAAGAAAAAAAAAATGGTTTTGGGTATAAAGGTTTTATTTGTAATTGTAGTTCTAATATATCTTTAGAAGATGATTTATTTCGTAGAGATTTAACTATAAATGCAATAGCTATGGATTTATTAGGTAAATATTATGATCCTTTTGGAGGTATTAATGATATTCAAAATAAAATAATTAAACATATTTCTTGTCATTTTTTAGATGATCCATTAAGAATATTTAGAGTAGCTAGATTTTATTCTTATTTATTTGATTTAAATTTTGTTATTAATAAAAATACTTTTATTTTAATGAAAAAAATTGTTAATAAAGGTGAATTAATTTATATAACTCCTGAAAGAATTTGAATAGAATTAAAAAAAGTTTTTAATTATAAAAATTCTTTTTTATTTTTTATTACTTTATATAAATGTAATGCTATTTATTTTGTTTTTCCTGAAATTGTTAATATTTTTTTAAATAATAAAAATAAATATTATTTTATTTTAATTTTTAAAAAATTAGATTTTTATAATTATGGTTTAAAAATTAATTTTATTTTTTTTTGTTTTTTTTTTTATTATACAATTTTATCTAAAAAATATTTTTTATATAAAGAATTTATTATAAATAAAGTAAATAAATTTTGTTTAAGGTTACGTATACCTAATAAATTTTTTTTATTATTTAAAAAAATATTTTTAGTCTTAACTAATATTTATTTTTATAATAATAAAGATATTAATATTTTTATTTTAAATATTTTTTATAAAATAGATATATGAAGGGATACTAAAATAGTATTTTATTTATTAAAAGTTATAAATATTTTAAAAATATTAAAATTTAAGAATTTATATTTATTAAAATTTTTAAAAAAAAATATAATTAAATTATTTAATTTATTAAAAAATTTTAAATTAAATAAATTTATTAATTTTAAAAAAAAACATATAAATATTAAAAAAAATATATATAATTTAAGATTATTAAATTTAAAAAATTTTTTAAAAATTATTAATAAATAAAATATGATTTATGTTTTAAAATTTTTCATTTATATTTCATTTAGATTTTATATCAATACTTAGTTTATTTTTTATATTTTTATTATTAATTAAATATTTTATTAATCCTGTATATGCTATCATAGCTGCATTATCAGTACAAAATTTTTTTTTAGCAAAATATATTTTTTTTTTACATTTTTCTAATTTTTTCATTTTAGTTCTTAATATGTTATTATTACTTACTCCTCCAACTATTGATAATCTATTAATTTTATATTTTTTAGAAGCTAATTTTATTTTTTTAACTAAAATATCTGTTATACATTCTTCTAAAGAATATGCTATATTAATTTTATTATTTAAATTTAATTTATTATTTTTTATATAATTTAAAATATGTGTTTTTAATCCTGAAAAACTAAAATTTAAATTTTTTTTATTTATTAAAGGTTTAGGAAAATTTAAATTTATTTTACCAAATTTTGCTAATTTAGATATTTTAGGACCGCCTGGTAAATTTAATTTTAATAATACTGATATTTTATCAAATACTTCACCAGCTGAATCATCTAATGATTTTCCTATAATTTTATATTTTCCATAATTTTTTACTATACATAAAATAGTATTTGCTCCTGATGTTATTAAACTAATAAATGGAAATTTTATTTTATATTTATTGTTTAACATTATAGACATTATATGAGCTTCAATATGATTTATTGGTATTGAAGGTATTTTATATATATAAGATATAGTTTTTGCTAATGTTGTTCCTATTAATAATGAATTAGATAATCCTGGACCTGCAGTATATGCTATTATATTTATATTATTTATTTTTTTATTTGATTTTTTAAGTGCTTTTTTTAGTAAAGGTAATATTTTTTTTGAATGATTTTTAGAAGCTATTTCTGGAATTATACCTCCAAATTTATTATGAATTTTATATTGACTAAATAATTCATTTGATAGTAATCCTTTATTACTATCATATATACTAATTCCAGTTTCATCAAATGATGTTTCTATACCTAATATAATCATATCTTTTTTTTTTATTAAAGTTATTATATAATTATATTATATTTAAGTATTTTATTTTAAAAAATTTATTTTAATTTTATAGGAATTAATTTATATGCCTTTTATTAATATTAAAGAAAATGAACCATTTGATATAGCTTTAAGAAGATTTAAAAGATCTTGTGAAAAATCTGGTATATTAACTGAAATTCGTAAAAGAGAATTTTATGAGAAACCTACTACTGAAAGAAAAAGAGCTAAAGCTTCTGCTATTAAAAGACATATTAAAAAAATGTTTAGAAATAAATTAAATAAATAATATGTAATTTAATTTATATATTTTTAAAATTAATATATATTTTATATTATATTATGAAATATATCTCTCGTATATTAATAAATAAATTAATATCTTCAGTTAATATTATTGATATAATTTCTTCTAAAATTAATTTAAAAAAATTTGGTAAATATTATAAATCTTTTTGTCCTTTTCATAATGAAAAAGTACCTTCTTTTATAGTTAATGAAGATAAACAATTTTTTTATTGTTTTGGATGTAAATGTTATGGTAATATTATAGATTTTTTAATTAAAATTAATAATTATAATTTTTTAGATGCTATTAAAGAATTATCTAATATAAGTAATATTTCAATAAAATATAAAAATATAGATATTAATTATAAATATAATTTTAATAAAAAAATATTTTTTAATTTAATGTTTAATTTTAATAGAATTTATGTAAAGTCTTTATTTTTAAATTTAAATAGAATTAAAAATTTTTTTATTAAAAGAAAAATTAATTATAGTTCTATATATAATTTTTCTATAGGTTTTTCTTGTAAAAAATTAATTAACAAATTTATTTATAATTTAAATATTAATAATAGAAAATTTTTATTTAAATTAGGTATTTTAATAAAAAATAAGTATGGTATTTTTTGTGATAGATTATATAATAGAATAATTTTTCCTATATATAATTTAAATGGAAATATTGTAGCATTTGGTGGTAGATCTATTAATGAAAATAATTTTTATAAATATATAAATTCTTCTAATAATATGTTTTTTTGTAAAAGAAATTATTTATATAATTTTTTTAATATTATTAAAGATAAAAATAAATTGAAAAAAATATTAATAGTTGAAGGTTATATAGATGTTATAATGTTATCTAAATTTGGAATAAATTATAGTGTTGCTTTATTAGGTTCTAATATATGTAAAAAACAAATTGAAATGTTATATTTATATACTAATAAAATAATATTTTGTTTAGATGGTGATAAATCTAATTTTTTATCTATTAAAAATATTATTATATTATTAATTTCTTATATTAATGAAAATAGAATATCTTTTTTTATTTTTTTACCTAATAAAGAAGATCCTGATTCTTTAATTAATAAAGAAGGTAAAATTTTATTTAAAAATAGAATTAATAATGCATTATCAATTTTTGATGTTTTGTTTAAATTTTTTATTTTAGGTAAAAATTTATATACTTATCATGGTCAAATTTCTTTTGTGTCATCTTTATTACCAATAATTTCTAAAATAAATTGTCCTATTATTAGATCTTTTTTAAAACAAAAAATTAGTAATAAAATTGGAATTTTAAATGATAATTATTTAGATAAATTTTTATTATTAAATAATGATTATAAACCTAAAAAAATAAAATTTACTATAATTAGATGTTTAATAAGTTTATTATTAAAATATCCATATTTATCATATAATATTAATTTATGTGATAAATTATTTAATAATAATAATGATATTCCTGGTTTATATTTATTTTTAAATATAGTTAATTTATGTATAAGTAATAAAAATATTTCTATTAAAAATATATTATATTATTATAATGATAATGTTAAAAATTATTTAATTAAATTATTTTTATGAAATTATTTTCCTAAAAATATTAATTATAATATAATATTTAATGATGCTTTAATTAAATTAAAAATTTTTATTATAGAATTTAAAATAAAAAAAATGTTAAATAATAATAATTTATATGAATTATCTTTAAATAAAAAATTAGAAATATGAAAATTAATTAAATTAAAAAATTTTTTTTTTAATTAAAAAAAAATAAAATTTTATATTTTATTTAAAATTTTAAATTAATTTTAATTTTTATTTTTAGATTAAATATATATTAATATAAAATAATATTAATTTTAAATTAATTTATTAATTTTTAAATATAAAAAATATTATATAATTAATTATTAAATTATTTATAATTTATTATATTTTTATTATGTTTTTGATTAAAATTAATTTATTTTAATATTTACAAATAATTAATATTATAAATAATTTAAATATTAATATAAATAAAATTATTATTAAATTAATAAATTAATTTTTTATAAATATAATAGTTTAATATTAAAAAATTATTTTGGAAATATGATAAATATAAATTTATTAAAATATAATAATAATAAAATATCAGATCCTATTAGGATGTATATGAAAGAAATGGGGACTGTAGAATTATTAACTAGAAAAGGTGAAATTAATATATCTAAAAAAATTGAGATTAGTATTAATAATATACAATTTAATTTAGCTAAATGTTTTAAATCTATTAAATATTTTTTAAAACAATATAAATTAGTAAAATTAAATAAAATAAAATTATCTGATTTAATAATTGGTTTTGTAGATTATAAATTTAAAAATAATTTAATTTTTAAAAAAAATTATTTTAATAATATTAATAATATTAATAGTTTAAATGGTATTTTAATTAATTATTATGATAATAATTATATTAATAATAAATTTAATAATTTAAGTTATCAATATAATAATTTAATTAAATTTATAAAAAAATATAGTATAAATCATCCTTATACTAAATGTGAATTAAATAAATTAATTAAAATATTTATGACTTTTAAATTGGTGCCTAAACAGTTTAATTATTTATTATTTAAAATAAAAGATATTTTTAAAAAAATAATTTTTATAGAAAATAAAATAACATATTTATGTGTTAAAAAATGTTTTATGCCTAAAAATATTTTTATTTCTTTATTTTTTAATAAAAAATTAAATAAAAATTGATTTTATAAAGCTATTAATATGAACAAATTTTGATCTGTTAATTTAAATATTATTAAAAATAAAATATTTAATGAAATTAATAATTTATTATTAATAGAAAGATATATAGGTTTAAGTATTTCAGATTTTAAAAAAATAAATAAAAATATATTAAGTAGTGAAATAAAAACTCAAAAAATTAAAAAGGAAATGGTTGAAGCTAATTTAAGATTAGTAATATCTATAGCTAAAAAATATACTAATAGAGGTTTACATTTTTTGGATTTAATACAAGAAGGTAATATAGGTTTGATGAAAGCTGTAGATAAATTTGAATATAGAAGAGGTTATAAATTTTCAACTTATGCTACTTGATGAATTCGTCAAGCAATTACAAGATCAATAGCTGATCAAGCTAGAACTATTAGAATACCTGTACATATGATTGAAACTATTAATAAACTTAATAGAATTTCTAGACAAATTTTACAAGAAATAGGTAGAGAACCTACTTCTGAAGAATTATCAAATAAAATGTTAATTTCAGAAGAAAAAATTATAAAAATATTAAAAATTTCTAAAGAACCTATTTCTATGGAAACTCCTATTGGAGATGATAATGATTTACATTTAGGTGATTTTATAGAAGATACATCTTTAGAATTACCTTTAGATTCTGCTACTATTAAAAGTTTAAAATTGGTTACAAATAATGTTTTATCTAGTTTAACTCCTAGAGAAGAAAAAGTATTAAGAATGCGTTTTGGTATTGATATGAACAGTGATCATACATTAGAAGAAGTAGGTAAACAATTTGATGTTACTAGAGAACGTATTAGACAAATAGAAGCTAAAGCTTTAAGAAAATTACGTCATCCTAGTAGATCAGATATTTTACGTGATTTTTTAAATAATTAATTTTTATTATTTTAATTAATATATTTAATATTTTATTAAAATTTTAAAAATTATATTAATTTTTTATTATATTATAATTATGATTATAAAAGTTTATGTTATATAAAATAAGTGAAAAAGATATTAAACATAAAATGGATAAATGTATAATTTCTTTTAATAAAAAAATATCAAAATTTAGAATTAATAATTTAAATTTTGATTATATATATAATTTACATATAGATTATTATGGTAAAAAAACTAATTTATCAAAATTAATTAATATTTCTATTATTAATAATAATAGTTTAAAAATTTTATGTTTTGATAAAAATATTAAAAATAAAATTAGAAGAGTAATTGATGTTTCTAATTTAAATTTAACTACTAATATTAGTAATAATGATATTATTATTAATTTACCTATAATAACTCAAGATTATAGAAATAAAATTATAAATTTATTAAAAAATGAATTAGAATTTTTTAAAATTTCTTTAAGAAATATAAGAAAAGTTTTTAAAAATAAAATAAAAATTTTATTTATAAATAAAGTTATTAGTAAAGATGAAAATATTTTATTTAATAATAATTTACAATTAATAACTAATAAATATATTAAAAAATTAAATTTTTTTTTCTTAAATAAAAAAAAAGATATTTTAATTAATTAAATATAATAAAATATTATAAATTAATTATTATTTTAAATTAAAATTAAATATTAATATTTATTTAATATATTATAATAATTATTAAATATTTTAAAATTTTAAAATTTATGATTAAAAAATTAATATTTTTATTTTTTGTAATATACAATATAGATTATTGTTTTAGTAAAGAATTAAAATTTAATAATATTAGAAATAGTTATTATATAAATAATATTTATATTTATGGTAATAAATTTTTAAATAAAAATAAATTTTTAATATTATTAAATAATAAGTTTAATAATGAAAATTTTAATAATATATTAAATAATTTATTAAAGTATAAAGTTTTTATTAGAAATATAGAAAATATAAAAAGTTTTTATTTTAATTATGGATATTTTAATTTTAATATAATTAAAATTATTAAAAAAATTAATTATAATGGATTTTTAAATATTTATTTATATATAAATGAAGGTAAAAGATTTAAAATTAATAATATAATTATATTTAGTAATATTTTAAAATTTAATAATATTTTAAATAAATTAAAATATAATATTTATTATAAAGATAAATATTTTAATTATAAATTATTAAAGTCTTTAATTAATAAAATTAATTTTTTTTTTAAAAAAAGAGGATATATTAATATTATTTTTAATATTAAAAATATAAAATTAAATAATAAAATTATATTATATTTATATATAAAATTTGGTAGAATTTATTATATTAATAAAATTTTTTTTAAAAAAAATTATATTTATAAAAATTTTTTTTTATTTAAAAATATCCCTCAATTAAAAAGATTTATTTATAATAAATATTTAATTGAAAAAGGATTATTTAATTTATTAAAAAGTAATTATTTTAATAAAATTAATAAAAAAATAAACATTGATAATATTTTTATTAATAACTTAAATATTATTTATAATTTATATTTTAATAATGAAAATTTATTTAATTTTAATATTGGTTTTAATAAAAATAAAAATATAGATTATAAATTTATATTTTCTAAAAAAAATATATTATATATAGGTAATGAATTAAATTTTAAATTTATTAAAAATAATTATATAAATTTAAATAATATTAATTTTTTATATTATTTATTAAAAAATATTTTTATTAAATATAAATTTTATTATAATAAAAATTTAATTAATAATTTTATAAATAATATTTATTCAATTAATAATTATGGTTTTAATAGTAGTTTAATTTATGATTTAAATAATATTATAAATTATAAATTTAGTTTAAATTATTTATATAGTTATTTATATAATTTAAAAAATAAATTATTAATTATTAAATATTTAAATTTAATTGATAATAAATTTAATATTAATAATAATTATTATAATTTTAATAATTTTTTTATAAAAAATAATTTAATTATTAATAAATTAGATAATATTATTACACCAAATAAAGGATTTTTATTAAATATTAAAACTATAATTAATTTTCCATTTTTAAATAAATTTTTTTATAAATATAGTATTTTATTTAAGAAATATTTTTATTTAGATAATAAAAAAATATATAATTTAAATTTGAATACTTTTTATAGTTGTATTTATAGTAATAATTTTGATTATTTTAATACTAATTTTTATAAAAATTTTAATTTTTTAAATAATAATTTTTTAAGAGGTTTTGATAATAAAAATTTATTATTTAATTATATTAAATATTCAAAGATTTTTAATTGTAAAAATAAAATTAATCATTATTGTTTATCAAAAATTTATTTAAATTATAATTCTATTTTTTTATTTAATACAGAATTAAATATATCAAATTTTTTATTTAAAAAAAAATATTTAGATTATATTAAATCTTATTTTTTTATTGATACTGGTATTATTTGAAATAATAAAATTAATAATTTTTTTTTAAATAATTATAAAAAAAATATATTAAATAATATTAATATTAAAAATATAAGTAGAATTTCTTTTGGAGTTATATTTAAAATTTTTACACCTATAGGTTTTTTAAATTTAATTTATGGTTATCCTATTAAAAAAAATATTAATGATAAAATTAATATTTTTAATTTTTATTTAGGTAATTCTTAAAATGTATTTATTTATAATAATTATGAAAAGTATAAAGAATTTTTTATTATTTATTAGTTTGTTTTTTTTTAATATATTATTTGTATATTCTGAAAATATAGCTTTTTTAGATATTAATTATATATTAAATAATTCATTAGAATACAAAAAATATATAAATAATTTAAATAATAAATTTAAAAAATATTTAATTTTAGTTAATAAATATAAAAATAATTTAATAAATGAAGAAAATAATTTAAATAAAAATAAATATTTTATAAATTATAAGAAATTTAAATTATTAAAAATTAATATAATTTATAAAAAAAATAAAATATATAAAAATATTAATAATATTCAAATTTATTTAAATAAAGAAAATTTTAAAATACATAAAATATTTTTATTAAAAATTATTAAAATTATTAAAGATCTTTCAAAAATAAAAAAATATGATATTGTTTTAAATTCTAATTCAATTTTTTATTATAATAATCATTATATTCATAATATAACTAATTATGTAATTAATAAAATTAATAATAACAAATTAATTAATTAAAATTTTATATGGATCCTAAATTTGTACATTTAAATATACATAGTGATTATTCTATTAAAGATGGATTATGTGAAATAAATAAATTATTAAAAAAATCTTTAGAATTTAAATTTTCATCTGTAGCTTTAACTGATTTTTTTAGTTTATCAGCTTCAATAAAATTTATAAAAAAATGTTATTTATATGGTATTAAACCTATTATAGGGGTTGATATTTATGTATATTATAAAAATTATTTTGGTAATAAAGAATGTCATTTATTAACTATTTTAGTAATGAACCAAGAAGGTTATACTAATTTAGTAAAATTAATTTCTAAATCTTTAATTAAAAATAAAAAATTTTTAGATAAAATATCTATTAATTATAAAATTATTTTAAAATATAATAAAGGTTTAATATTTTTATTTTCTTTTGATAAATATAATTGTATAGGTAAATATTTTATATACAGTAATATTAATTTAGTTAAAAAAATAATTTTGTTTTGAAAAAAATCATTAAATAGTAGATTATATTTTCATATATATAGAATTTTAAATATTAATGAAAATATATATATTAATTATATAATTAATTTATCTTATGAATTAAAAATTCCTGTAGTAGCTAGTAATAAAGTTTTATTTATTAATAAAATAGATTTTAATATTCATAAAGTACGTTCAGCTATTTATTATAATTGTAATTTAAATAAAATTAAAAATTATATAAATTATACTAATAATCAGTATTTAAAAACAGAATTTGAAATGTGTAATTTATTTTCTGATATTCCAGAAGTTTTATATAATAGTGTTCAAATAGCTAAAAGATGTAATTTTTTTTTAAAAAAAAAAAAATTTATTTTACCTAATTTTAAAAATAAAAATAATAAAGAATCTAATTTATATATTAAAAAATTATCATATAAAAAATTAAATAAATTTAATTTTAATAATAATAAATTTTTATTTAATAAATATTTATTAAGATTAAATAATGAATTAAATATAATTATTAAAATGTGTTTATCTAATTATTTTTTAATTGTTATGGAATTTGTACAATGAGCTAAAAAAAAAAAAATACCTGTAGGCCCAGGTAGAGGTTCAGGAGCTGGATCTTTAGTAGCTTATTTATTGGGTATTACAAATGTTGATCCTTTAAAATTTAATTTAATTTTTGAAAGATTTATAAATTTAGAAAGAATTTCTATGCCTGATTTTGATATAGATTTTTGTATGGAAAATAGAGATAAAGTTTTATCTCATATTGAAAAATTATATGGTATTAATTTTGTTGCTCAAATTGTTACTTTTAATACTTTAACAGCTAAATCTGTTATTAGAGATGTGGGTAGAGTTTTAGGTTATTCTTATGTTTTTGTAGATTATATAGCTAAATTAGTTCCTTTTAATTTAGGAATAACTTTAAAAAAAGCTTTAATATTAGAACCTAAATTAGGTAAAATGTATAAAGAAAATTTTGAAGTTAAAAAATTAATTGATATTTCTAAAAAATTAGAAGGTTTAATTAAAGGTATAGGAAAACATGCTGGTGGAATAGTAATTTCACCTAATTTAGTTTATGATTATTGTCCAATATTTTGAGATTATAATAATAAAAAATTAATTACTCAATTTGATAAATATGATATAAAATATGTTGGATTAGTTAAATTTGATATTTTAGGTTTAAGAACTTTAACAGTTATAAATAAATCTATTAAATTAATTTATAAACATAAATATAAAAAAATTGATATTAATAATTTATATTTAGATGATAAATTAAGTTTTTCTTTATTAAGAAAAGCAGATACTGTTGCTGTTTTTCAATTAGAATCTAGAGGAATAAGAAGATTAATTTTAAAATTGAAACCAGATTGTTTTGAAGATATAATATCTTTATTAGCATTATTTAGACCAGGTCCTTTAAAATCTGGAATGATAGATAATTTTATTAATAGAAAAAATGGAGATGAAATTATATTTTATCCTAATAAAAAATATCAACATAAATTATTAGTTCCTATATTAAAAAATACTTATGGAATAATATTATATCAAGAACAAATTATAGAAATTTTTAAAGTATTAGCTAATTATAATTTAGGTAATGCAGATAATTTAAGAAATTATATTAGTTTAAAAGATAAAAAAAAAATAAATATTAATAAAAATATTTTTATTAAGAATTCTAAATTAGTTGGAATAAATTCAAAAATATCATATAAAATATTTTCTTTAATAGAAAAATCTTCTGGTTATAGTTTTAATAGATCTCATTCAGTTTCTTATTCTATGTTAGCATATCAAACTCTTTGATTAAAAGCTAATTTTTTATGTGAATTTATAGTTTCAGTAATGAATTCTGATATAGATAATATAAATAAGATTGCAGATATGATTAATGAAGCTAAAAAAAAGGGGATTAAAATTATTGCTCCTAATATTAATAATAGTAGTTATTTTTTCAAAATAAATAATAAAGGAAATATAATATATGGATTAGGAGCAATTAAAGGTATAGGAAAAAATTCTATTAAAAATATTATTAATATTAGAAAAAAATATGGTAAATTTAAAAATTTTATTGATTTTTGTATTTTAAATTATTCTAATAAACTTTCTAAATCAACTTTAGAGAGTTTTATATATTCAGGTTCTTTTGATATTTTTAAAATAAATCGTTATATTTTAATAAAAAATATTAAAAATATTTTAAAAATAGCTAATTTTGAGAATAATAAAAAAATTTTTAAACAAAAAAGTTTATTTAATATAAATTATTTTAATAATTTAAAATTTTTAAATAATATAAATTATAAATGTAAAATTAATAATGAATTTTTATTAAATAAAGAAAAAGATATATTAGGTTTTTATTTAACTGATAACCCTATAAATAAATATATTAAATATATAATAAAAAAATTTAATGTTATTTATATTAAAGATATTATTTATACAAATAAAATAAAAAAAATTATTGTTTTTGGGTTAATTATTAGTATAAAATTTATTTATACTAAAAATAGAGATAAATTATATATAATTAATATTAATGATAGTTTAAATAATTTAGAAATTATTATATTTGAAAAATTATTTTTAAAATATTATTTATTTTTAAAAATAAATAATATTATTATTGTTTATGGTTTATTAAATTATAAATATAATAATTCGTTTTTAGTAAATAAAATAATTTATTTTAATAAAAATAAATTTTTAAAAAAACATTAAATATATTATAATAAATTTAATTAAAAATTTAATTTAAATTATATTATAATGCCTAGAATATGTTGTATAACTAATAAAAAATCTATTTTTGGTAAAAAAAGATCTTATTCAATGAATTCTACTAATAGAAAATTTTTACCTAATTTACATAATCATCGTTTTTGAGTTTCTAGTAAAAATATTTTTATTAAAATTAGGGTTAGTGCTAAAGGAATTAGAATTATTGATAAAAAAGGAATAGAATTTTATTTAAAAAAAATTTATAAAAAATAATATATGAAAAGTAAAAGAATAAAAATTAAACTTGTTTCAAGTTCTGGTAGTAAACATTACTATACTACAACTAAAAATAAAAGTTTTAATAAAAAATTAATTATTAAAAAATATGATCCAATAATTAGAAAACATGTAATTTATAGTGAAAAAAAGATATAATTTTCTTCTTCTTTTTCTTAAGAAGAAGAATTATATTAAAGATTTTTTTAAAATTATATTTTAATTTTTTTTTTTAAAATTTTATTAATATAATATTTATTAATTAAAATTTTAGTTTTTTTATTAACTAATATAACTATATATTTATTATTATTATTAATTTTAATTATTTTTCCTATAATACCATTAATTAATATTTTATTATTTATAGATAATGAATTTATCATTTTTTTATGTTTTAATTTTTTTATTTTTTCAGGATAAATTATTATTATATAAAATATAATTATTGAAATTATTAATATAAATGTTATATAATATGTATTATTTTGTAATTTCATTTATTTTAATATAAATCTTTTATATTATTATTTAAATATTTTTTTATACTTTTATTATTTGGTTTTATAGTTTTTTTATTTTTTTCTCATTGCGCTGGACATAATCTTTTATATTCTGAATAAAAATTAATAGCATCTATTAATCTTAATATTTCATTTATATTTCTACCAAAAGGTAAATCATTTATAGATAAATGTCTTATAATTCTTTTTTTATCTATTATAAATGTAGCTCTTAAAGAAAAACTATTTTTATATTCTATATTATATTTTTTTTGTATTTTTTTTGTTATATCAGAAATAATATTAAATTTTATATTTCCTATACCACCTTGATTAATTGGGGTATTTTTTCATGCTAAATGTGTATATATTGAATCTATAGATATTCCTATTATTTTAGTATTTCTTTTTTTAAATTCTTCATATTTATGATTTAATGATATTATTTCAGTAGGACATATAAATGAAAAATCTAATGGTCAAAAGAATAATATACAATTTTTATTTTTAATATTTTTTTTTAAATTATAATTATTTATAATTTTATTATTTTTATTAATAGCTTGTGCTATAAAATTAGGTGATTTTTTATTTATTAACATTAATTTTCTCTATAATTTTAATTAAAAATGTATTATATTTTTAATATAAAAAATTTAAATAAAATATATATATTATAATAATTTTATTATTTATTTTATATTAAAATTTATATTATACATTATTTATGAAAACAAAAATATATCCTTGATTAATAAATTTTTATAAAGATATTATTTTATCTAAAATTTTTAATAAATTTAATTTTGGTTTAATAATTACTTATAGTTGTGATTTAGGTGTTGATTTGTTAATTTTTAATATTATTAAATGAATGTATTGTGATAAAAAAATAAAATATAAGTTTTGTAATTTATGTTTAAATTGTAATTTATTAAATAATAATAATCATCCTAATTATTTTATTTTTAATGATAAAAATAAAATTACATTAAATAATGTTAAATATATTAATAAGTTATTTTTTGAAAATTTATATATATCTAAATATAAAGTTATTTATTTTTCTAATTTTAATTTTGATAATAAATTTATTAATAATTTTTTATTAAAAATAATTGAAGAATCATTTTATAATGTAATTATAATATTTACATGTTTAAATTTTATTAATATTCCTTTAACTATTTTAAGTAGATGTTATAAATATATATTATATAATCCTTCAGAAAAATATATTTTAAATTATTTATTATCTAAAAAATATTTTAAATATAATTTTTCTAAAAAAGAAATATTATCTTCTATTCGTTTAAGTAATTTTTCACCTATATTATCTATTTTTTTATTAAAAAAATTATGATTATTTAGAAAAAAATTTTTTAATAATATTAATTATATTTTACATATTAATATTGATAAATATTTTAATTTATTTAACTATAATAATAGTTTATTATGTAATAATTTATATTGATTTTTATATTTATTGTTAGATATTTTAAAATATAAAAAATTTAGTATTAAATATATTTATAATATTGATTATTTAAATAAAATTAAATATTTAAGTAAATTTTTTATTAGTAAGAAAATTTTTTTAATAATTAATGAAATTTTATTTTTTTTTAATGATATTAAAAAAAATTTTAATATTAATAAAAATATATTAATATATAAATTAATATATAATATATATAATATTTTTAATTTTAAATAATTATTGTTTTTTTTTAAAATAAATTTTATTATTACTTATTATAATAATTTTATATATTATATATTAAATATTTACATATATATTATTATATATATATTATTATTATATAATTATATAATTTTTAGGATATTTTAAAATTTAATTATATATTATATTTTATATTTATATTAATTTTAATATAGTTTATTTTTAAAATTTGTATATATTATTTATTTTTATTTTAATTTTATTTAAATATAAAATAAATTTGAATTATTTAAATAATTTATTATTTTTTATTAATATGTAAATTAATTTTTTAAATAAAAAATATTATTATTAATATTATTAATTTTAATTCATTTAAATTTAATATTTTTATTTTTTTTTTTTATTTTATTTTTTTGATTTCCAATTTCACATATTAAAATTCCATTTTTTTTTAAATATTTTTTATAATTTTTTATAATTTTTTGTATTATATATATACCTTTTTGTTTTGTAAATAATCCTATTTTAGGTTCAAATAAATATTCTTTTGGTAAATATTTTATATCAAAATAATTTACATAAGGTGGATTACTAATTATTAAATCATATTTTTGATATATATTTTTAAATAAATTTGATTTTATTAATTTAATATTTTTTTTTTTATGTATATTAATATTTTTTTGTGCTACTTTAAGTGCTTTATTAGAAATATCTGAAGCATCTATTTTAGATTTGGGAAATATATAAGAACAACTTATTGCAATGCATCCACTTCCTGTACATAAATCTAATATTTTTTTAGGATAATAATTTTTTTTTTTTATAAATTTAAATTTATTTATTATAATTTCACTTATTGGACTTCTAGGAATTATTGCTCTTTTATCTATATAAAATTTTTTTTTACAAAATCATACATTTTTGGTTAAATATGCAATAGGTATTTTATATTTTATTCTTTTATTAATTAAGTAAAAAATTTTTTTTATATTTTTAATATTTATATTAATTTTATTATATTTTTTATATATATTTAAATTTAATATAGAATATATTAAATGTATAGATTCTGAATATTCATTATATGTTCCTTGTCCATAAAATAATTTATTTTTTTTTAATTTTTTTATACATTTATTAATTATTTTAAATAAAAATTTATTTTTCATATAAATAATATTATATTATATATATAATATAAGTTAAATATTTTAATTTACGGGAGTGGCGAAATTGGTAAACGCGCTAGAATTAGAATCTAGTATTTATTATACGAGTTCGAATCTCGTCTTCCGTATTATTGGGGTATAGCCAAGTTGGTAAGGCATCGGGTTTTGATCCCGAGATCCTAGGTTCAAATCCTAGTGCCCCTGTAAAGGCTATGTAGCTTAATTGGTTAGAGCACAGCATTCATAACGCTGAGGTTACAGGTTCAAATCCTGTCATAGCTATTTTTATTTTATAATATATAAATTTTATATGTTCAAAAGAGTTTATTTAAAAACTTGAGGATGTCAAATGAATTATTATGATACTACTAAAATAATAAATTATTTAAATAATTATAATAAATTTTATAAAATAGTAGATAATTATAATAAATCAGATATAATAATATTAAATACTTGCTCAATAAGAAAAAAATCAGAAGAAAAAGTTTTTAATTTTATTAAAAAATTTAGAAATATTAAAATTTTAAATAAAAATTTAATAATTTGTTTATGTGGGTGTTTAGCTGTTCAAGAAAAAGAAAATATTTTTATTCGTAGTAATTTAGTAGATATAATTTGTGGACCTCAATCAATACATAATATACATAATTTAATAATTAATTTTATAAAAAATAAAAAAAAAATAATAGATATTAAATCATATAATATTAATAAAAATATTAATAGTAAATTAATAAATTATAAAAATAATATAAAATTATATTCATATGTTACTATTATGGAAGGATGTAATAAATTTTGTACTTATTGTATTGTTCCTTTTACTAGAGGTAGAGAAATTAGTAGATCACCTGAAAAAATTTTAGATGAAATTTGTTATTTATCAAATAATAATATTTGTGAAATTAATTTATTAGGTCAAAATGTAAATACTTATTTAGGGGTTTTTAATAATAAAAAATTATGTAGTTTTTCTAATTTATTAAAATTAATTTCTAATATAAAAAATATTAAAAGAATAAGATTTACTACTAGTCATCCATATTATTTTAATAATGATATTATTAATAGTTATAAAAATATAAAAAAAATTGTTAATTTTTTACATTTACCTGTACAAAGTGGTTCTAATAAGATATTAAAATTAATGAATAGAAAATATAATATAGAATTTTATAAAGAATTAATAAATAAAATTTTATTTGTTAGACCTAAAATGATTTTTAGTACTGATATTATAGTTGGATTTCCAAATGAATCTGAAAAGGATTTTATTTTAACTTTAGATTTAATTAGTGAAATAAAATTTGATAATAGTTATATTTTTATGTATTCGCCACGTCCTGGTACTAAATCATTTTATATGAATGATAATATAGATATTTTAGAAAAAAAAAGAAGATTTATGGAAGTTAAGAAATTAATTGATAATAATATTTTATATTGAAATAAAAAAATGTTATTTAATAAATATAAAATATTAATTGAAGGAGTTTCTAAAAAAAATAAAGATTATTTATTTGGTCGTACAGAAAATAATAGAAAAGTATATTTTTTAGGTAAAAATAATTTATTAGGTAAATTAATATATGTTAAAATAATTAAAATTGAAAAATATTATTTATATGGAAATATTATTTAATAAAATATTTAATTTTTTATATTATAATGAAAAATTTATTTAAAAAATTTGTTTTAAAAACTAAATTTAGTTTAATAAATCCTAAAACTAAAAATCAATATTTATATTTAAATAATATATTTAATAAAATTATAACTTTTGGTATAGGAGTTTCTGGAACTGGAAAAACTTATTTAGCTACTGCAGCAGCTATAAATTTTTTAAATAAAAGAAAAGTTTATAGAATTATTTTAGCTAGACCTATTGTTGAAGCAGGTGAAAAATTAGGTTTTTTACCTGGTAATTTTAATCAAAAAATTGATCCTTATTTATGTCCTATATATGATGTATTATTTGAAATATTAGGTTCTAATTTTTATAAAAAATATGTATTAAATAATATTATAGAAATTGTTCCTTTAGCTTATATGAGAGGTAGAACATTTAATGATTGTTTTATAATTTTGGATGAAGCACAAAATGCTACTATTAAACAAATGAAAATGTTTTTAACTAGATTAGGGTTTAATTCTATAGTAGTAATAAATGGAGATATTTCTCAAATAGATTTACCTAAAAATAATATTTCTGGTTTAAAACATGCTATTAAAATTTTTAAAAATAATAATAATATAGGTTTTACTTATTTTGGGATTGAAGATATTATGCGTTCATTTATAATTAAAGATATAATTAAAGCTTATGAAAATAAAAAATAATATATTTTTAGTAAATAAATTTTTTAATATTTATTCATATTTTAATGATTGTTTTTTTTTTTATAGATATTTATTTAATTAATAAATTATTATATAATTTATATTTATTTTTTAAAATCAAAAAATATATTAATATTATTTTAATTAATGAAAATTATATATTATCTTTAAATAAAAAATTTTGTAATAAAAATATTTCTACTAGTATTTTATCATTTAATTATTTTTATATTTTAAAATTAAAGTTAATTGGAGAAATTGTTATTTGTCCTAAAGTTATTATAAATAAATCTATAAATAAAAATATTAATTGTTTATATTATTTTTTATATATAATAATTCATGGATTTTTACATTTAATAGGTTTTAATCATGTAAGATTTTTAGATTATAAAAAAATGAAATTTTTTGAATTATTTTTTTTAAATTATAGTTTTTAAAATTTAATTGATTTTTATAAATTTTTTATTTATTTTATAGTTATATATATAATATAATATATATTTATATTATTAATTTTTAAAATATATTTATAAATATAAATTTTATCTTTAAATATTAATTGTTTTATAAAAAAATATAAATTATAATATATAATTTATAATTTAATATTTTATTAAATAAAATTTTTAAAAATTAAAATAATTTATATTTTTTTTTACAAAAATGAAAAAATTTTATGATTTTTTTTTTATATTAATATTATTTTTTTTTATAGTTTTAGAAAATTTTTATTTTAAAAATTTGTTATGATTTTTGAAATTATTATATAATATTTTTTTATATTTTTTTTTGTTTTCTATAATAAAATCTATGTTTTGATTTAAAAATTTAATTATTTTTTTTAAAAAATCTAAAATTGAAATTTCTAATATTGTTTGACCTAATATAAATGAAGTTAATAAAATAATTTTAATAGTATTTTTTTTTAGTATATTTATTTCTTGAATTATATGATTTATTGACATAATTATATTATATATTTTAAATATAATTAATAATATAAGGTTATAAAATGTATAATTTAAAAAATAAGAAAAAATGATATGTTATACAAGTATTTTCTAGTTTTGAAAATAAAGTTGTTAATAAATTAAAATATTATATTAAGTTAAATAAATTAGAAAATGAATTTGGGGATATTTTAATTCCTATTGAAAAAGTTGTAGAAATGAAAAATGGTATTAAAATTAAAAGTGATAGAAAATTTTTTCCTGGATATTTTTTAATTAATATGATTATGAATGAAAAAAATTGATATTTAATTAAAAGTATACCTAGAATTATAGGTTTTATAGGAGGAAATTCTAAAAATCCTTTTCCTATTAATGAAAATGAAATAAATATTATAAAAAATAAGTTAAGTAAAATTGATGGTAAATTTAAACCAAAAATTTTATTTGAATTAGGTGAATTAATAAGAGTTAATAATGGTCCTTTTTCAGATTTTAGTGGTACTGTAGAAGAAGTTGATTATATTAGAAATAGATTAAAAGTTTCTGTTTTAATTTTTGGTAGATCTACACCTGTTGAGTTAGATTTTTCACAAGTAGAAAAAAATTATTAATTTTAAATAATATTAAAGGTTTATTAAATATGAAATATATTAAATCATATATTAAGCTACAAGTTTTATCTGGTATGGCTAATCCTAGTCCACCAGTAGGTCCTGTATTAGGTCAAAAAGGTTTAAATATTATTAATTTTTGTAAGTCTTTTAATGAAAAAACATTACATTTAAAAAAAGGTATTCCAATTCCTGTTGTTATAAAAGTTTTTTCTGATCGTACATTTGATTTTAAAATTAAAAGTCCACCTATATCTTTTTTATTAAAGGAATTAATTTCAGTAAAAAAAGGTTCTGATAAAGCTGGTATTAATATTATAGGTAATATAAAAAAAAATGATTTATATAAAATTGCCAAGATAAAAATTTTAGATACTAATTCATCAAATATTGATTCAGTTATAAAGTCTATTATTGGTACTGCTAATTCAATGGGTATAAAAATTGAATATTAATATTAATTTATATTTAAATAATTTAAAATGAAAAAAATTATTAAAGATAATAATGAAAATATTTTAAATAAATTAATTTATATTTTTGATAATCTTAAAAAAAAAAATAAGATAAGAAAGTTTATTGAATCTATAGATGTATCTATAAATCTTAATATAAATTATAAAGATTTAAATAGTTATATATATGGTAATGTTTTATTGCCTCATGGTAATGGAAAAAAATATAAAATAGCAGTTTTTGATAATTATCATAATAAAGATTTAATTTATTCATTAGGTGCTTATATAGTAGGTGGTAAAAATTTAATTAATAAAATTATTAATGATAAAAATATTGATTTTAATTTAGTTATAACTACTAATGATTTTGTTGATAAAATTAGTAAAATTGCTTATATTTTAGGTCCTAAAGGTTTAATGCCTAATATAAAATTTGGTACTATAACTAATAATATAGAAAATACTTTAAAAGATTTTTTAAATGGTAAAATAATATATAAAAATGATAAATTTGGTATTATACATTTATCTATAGGAAGAATAGATTTTGATAGTTATAAATTAGCTGATAATTTATTTGTTTTAATAAATTCTATTAAAAATAATAAGTTTTTATTGATTAAAAATTCTTTATTAATAAAAAAGGTAACTGTTTCTAGTACTATGGGTAAAAGTTATTTAATAAAAATATAAAAATAAAATATATTTATTTTAAAAATAATATCTAGAATAGATAAGGTAATATAAATGTTATTAAATCTTAAAGATAAAAAAAAAATTGTTTTAGAACTTAAAAATAATTTAAATAAATCTTTATCTATTATTTTAATAGGTTTTAAAAATATTTCTTGTAATAATTTAAATAATTTAAGAAAAAAAATGTATAATATTAATTCATTTTTAGTAGTTTTAAGAAATAATTTATTAAAATTTGCTGTTAAAGATACTGAAATAAGTTTTTTAAGTAATTATTTAATAGGACCTACTATAATTTGTTATTCTTATGATATTATAAGTAATTTTTTAAAATTATTAAATATATATTTTAATAAGTTTAAAGATAAATTATTTTTAAGAGCTATTGTAATTAATAAAAAGTTAATTTCTTTAAATTTAAGTAAAAAATTAATTAAATTAAATACTATAAATAAATCTTTAATTTATTTTATTTCTTATTTAAAGAATATAAGTATTTTAAAATTTTTACGTGTTTTAATAAATATTAAAAATTGTATTAAATAATTATTATTTTGTTGTTAATATATATATGCAAATTACAAAAGAACAAATTTTAGATAAAATATGTTCAATGTCTTTATTAGAGATAATTGAATTAATAGAAATTATAGAAAAAAAATTTGGTATAACTTCTAATAATATTAATGTAGATAATAAAAATTTTGATAAATCTAAAATTATTAAAGAAGAAAAAAATGAATTTGATTTATATTTAAATTCTATAGGTAATAATAAAATATCTGTAATTAAAATAATTCGTAATTTTTTAAATTTAGGTTTAAAAGATGCTAAAGATTTAGTTGAATCTTGTCCTATTTTAATAAAAGATAAAGTTAATAAAAAAGATTTGGATATATTAAAAAAATCTTTGGAAGAAGTAGGAGCTACAATTGAAATTAAATAATTAATTTTAAATTTATATAATTTATTAAAATAAATTTGGAAATTATATGTCTTTTTCTAATACTGAAAAAAAATATATACGTAAAAGTTTTGGTAAAAAACTAAATATATTAAATATACCATATTTACTTTCTATACAAATCGATTCTTATAAAAAATTTTTATATAAATTTAATAATTTAAATTCTGGTTTAGATTTATGTTTTAAATCTACATTTCCAATATATAATTATAATAATAGTATTAAATTAATATATAAGGGTTATATTTTAAAAAAATGTATATTTAATGATAAAGAATGTAAAATTAGAGGTTTAACTTATTTTGTTTCTTTAAATGTTAAATTATGTTTAATTTTTTATAATAATAAGAAAATAAAGTTTATTAGAGATCAAATTGTATATATGGGTGAAATACCATTAATGACTAAAAAAGGTACTTTTATAGTTAATGGTACAGAAAGAGTAGTTGTTTCTCAATTACATAGAAGTCCTGGTATTTTTTTTAGTAGTGATAAGAGTAAAATTTATTTTTCTGGTAAAATTTTATATAATGCGAGAATTATACCTTATAGAGGTTCTTGAATTGATTTTGAGTTTGATTCTAAGGATTGTTTATATATGAGAATTGATCGTAAAAAAAAATTACCAGCTACTATAATTTTAAAAGCTTTTGGATATAGTATTAAAAAAATATTAAATATATTTTTTGATTTTTTAATTTTTAGAATTATTAAAAAAAATATATTTATGGAATTAATTCCTTCTAGACTTAATGGAATAATATTGAATTTTGATATTGTATTTAATAATAAAATTTATGTAAAAAAGGGAAGAAGAATTATAACTAAATATATTAAAAAAATGGAAATAGATAATGTAAATTTAATAAAAGTTCCTAAAGATTATTTGATTGGTAAGATATTATCTAAAGATTATAAAATATATTTAAATAATTCATATAAATTATTATTTAAAGCTAATACTAAATTAAATGAAAAAATTATAGATGAAATTATTAATAATAATTTTGATAGTATTAGTGTTTTATATATTAATGAATTAACTAAAGATAGTTATATTTCTAATACACTTGGTATAGATAATATTGATGGTAAAAATAATTCTTTAATTGAAATATATAAGATAATTAGACCAGATGAACCTCCAACTTTAGAATTTGCAAAAAATTTATTTAAAAATTTATTTTTTTCTTTAGATAAATATAATTTATCTGATATAGGAAGAATGAAAATAAATGATTCTCTTAATTTAAATAATTTAAATAAATCTAATGTTTTAAGTAAAAAAGATATTATTAATACTTTAAAAAAATTAATAAATATTAGAAATGGTAAATGTGATATAGATGATATTGATCATTTAGGTAATAGAAGGGTAAGATCAGTTGGTGAAATGGTTGAAAATCAATTTAGATCTGGTTTATCTAGAATAGAAAAAATTATTAAAGAACGTTTATCTTTAAATAATTCAGAAAATATTTATCCAAAAGATTTAATAAATGCTAAACCTTTATCGTCAATAATAAAGGATTTTTTTTGTTCTAGTCAATTATCTCAATTTATGGATCAAAATAATCCTTTATCTGAAATAACTCATAAAAGAAGAATATCAGCTTTAGGACCAGGAGGTTTAGTAAGGGAAAGAGCTGGTTTTGAAGTAAGAGATGTTCACCCAACTCATTATGGTAGAGTTTGTCCTATTGAAACTCCTGAAGGTCCTAATATTGGTTTAATAAATTCTTTATCTATTTATGCTAAAATTAATGATTATGGTTTTTTAGTAACACCATATAGATTAGTAAAAAATAGATATATAACTAATGATATATATTATTTATCAGCTACTGAAGATTATAATTATATAATAGCTCAATTAAATATTAAATTTAATAAATATGGTAGAATAAATGATGAATTTGTAATATGTAGAAATAAGGGTGAATTTAATTTATTTAAGAGTGATCAAATTAATTTTATTGATGTTTCTGCTCAACAAATAGTTTCAGTAGGTTCATCATTAATTCCTTTTTTAGAGCATGATGATGCAAATAGAGCATTAATGGGAGCTAATATGCAAAGACAAGCTGTTCCTTGTATGAAATCTGAAGCTCCTTTAGTTGGTACTGGGATGGAACGTGTTATAGCTTTTGATTCTGGATCTTTAATAATTTGTAAAAATAATGGAAGAGTAAAATATTTAGATTCTTTAAAAATTATTGTAGAATTAGAAGAAAAAAATAAAATTAATAAAAAATTAGATATTTATAATTTAGATAAATATTTAAAATCTAATCAAAATACTTGTATTAATCATAAACCTTGTGTTATTTTAAATGAAAAAGTTAAAAAAGGAGATATATTAGCGGATGGATCAGCAACTAATTTAGGTGAATTAGCTTTAGGACAAAATTTAAGAGTTGCTTTTATGCCTTGAAATGGATATAATTTTGAAGATTCTATTTTAATTTCAGAAAGAATTATTAATGAAGATATTTTTACTACTATACATATTCAGGAATTATCTTGTGTTTGTAGAGATACTAAATTAGGTTCTGAGGAAATTACTTCAGACATTCCTAATATAAGTAATTCAGTATTATCTAAATTAGATGAAAGTGGAATAATATATATAGGAGCAGAGGTTTCTGGAGGAGATATTTTAGTTGGGAAAGTTTCTCCTAAAGGAGAAACTCAATTAACTCCTGAAGAAAAACTTTTAAGAGCAATATTTGGTGAAAAAGCTTCTGAAGTAAAAGATTCTTCTTTAAGGGTTCCAAATAATTTAAATGCAGTAGTTATAGATGTTAATATTTTTTCTAGAGATGGTATTAAAAAAAGTAAAAGATTATTAGAAATTGAAGAAATGAAATTAAATTCAATTCAATATAATTTTAAAAAAGAATTAATTTTTTATAAAAATATTTTAAAAAAAAATATTAAAAATTTATTTATAAAATATAATTATAAATTTATATTAAATAATAATTTTTCTTTAAATGATATTATTTTATTAAAAATTAATAATTTAAATTTAAAAAAAGAAATAAATAAATTAATAAATTCTTTTTTAAAATTTAAAAATATATTTAATAAAAAATTTAAAAAAATTAAAAAACAAATTATTAAAGGTAGTGAATTAGCTCCTGGTATTACTAAAATAGTAAAGGTTTATTTAGCTGTTAAATGTCAATTACAAGTTGGTGATAAAATGGCAGGAAGACATGGTAATAAGGGTGTTGTTTCTAAAATTTGTCCTATAGAAGATATGCCTTATGACGAAAATGGAAAATCTATAGATATAGTTTTAAATCCTTTAGGAGTACCATCTAGAATGAATATTGGTCAAATTTTAGAAACTCATTTAGGTTTAATATCTAAAGTTATTGGAGATAAAATTTTTAATTATTTAAATAAAAATAAAGATTTAAAAAAAATTAAAAATTTTGTTCAAAAAATTTATGATTTAGGTGGAAATAATCAAAAGATTAATTTAAATGATTTTAATGATAAAGATTTTATTTTATTAGCTAAAAATTTAAGTAAAGGTTTTCCTATGTCTACTCCTGTTTTTGATGGTATAAAAGAAAGTGAAATTAAAGATTTATTTAAATTATTAAATATTTCTTATAATGGTCAAATGTATTTATATGATGGTTTAACAGGGAATAAATTTGATAAGCCTATAACTGTAGGTTATATGTATATGATGAAGCTTAATCATTTAGTAGATGATAAAATTCATTCTAGATCTACTGGATCTTATAGTTTAATTACTCAACAACCTTTAGGAGGTAAATCTCAATTTGGTGGACAAAGATTTGGAGAAATGGAAGTTTGAGCATTAGAAGCTTATGGTGCTGCTTATACTTTACAAGAAATGTTAACAGTTAAATCTGATGATGTTAATGGTAGAACTAAAATATATAAAAATATTATAAATGATAATCATCAAATGGAGCCAGGAATGCCTGAATCTTTTAATGTTTTATTAAAAGAAATTTGTTCTTTAGCTATTAATATAGATTTAAAAAATAATTAAATAAATAAAAATAATTTTAAATAATATAATCAGGAATTAATTTAGTGAATAATTTTATAAATTTATTTAAAAATAATTTTTTTAGAAAAGAATTTAATTGTATTAAAATAAGTTTAGCTTCTCCTAAAATAATTAAATCATGATCTTATGGAGAAGTTAAAAAACCTGAAACTATTAATTATCGTACTTTTAAACCTGAAAGAGATGGTTTGTTTTGTTCTAAAATTTTTGGACCTATAAAAGATTATGAGTGTTTATGTGGTAAATATAAAAGATTGAAATATAAAGGTATAATTTGTGAAAAATGTGGTGTAGAGGTAACTAAAACTAAGGTTCGTAGAGAAAGAATGGGTCATATAGAATTAGCATCTCCTGTAGCTCATATTTGATTTTTTAAATCTTTACCTTCCAGAATAGGATTATTATTAGATATATCTTTAAAAAATATTGAAAAAGTTTTATATTTTGAATCTTATATAGTTATTTATTCTAATTTACCTAATTTAAAATTAGGTAATATATTATCAGAAAAAGAATATTTATATTTTTATAAAAAATTTGGTAATTTATTTAAAGCTAAAATGGGGGCTGAAGCTATTGAAATATTATTAAAAAAAGTTAATCTTAATGAAGAATATGATAAATTATTTAGTGATTTAAAGAAAAGTAATTCTGAAATTAAAAATAAAAAATTTTCTAAACGTATTAAATTAATAGAATCTTTTATAAATTCTAAAAATAAACCTGAATGAATGATATTAAGAAATTTACCTATTTTACCTCCAGATCTTAGACCGTTAGTTCCATTAGATGGTGGTAGATTTGCTACATCTGATTTAAATGATTTATATAGAAGAGTTATAAATAGAAATAATCGTTTAAAAAGATTATTGGATTTATCTGCTCCAGATATAATAATAAAAAATGAAAAAAGAATGTTACAAGAAGCTGTAGATGCTTTATTAGATAATGGTCGTAGAGGATTTGCTATTACTGGTTCAAATAAACGACCATTAAAATCTTTATCTGATATGATTAAAGGAAAACAAGGTAGATTTAGGCAAAATTTATTAGGTAAAAGAGTTGATTATTCAGGAAGATCAGTAATTACTGTAGGTCCTTTTTTAAAATTACATCAATGTGGATTACCTAAGAGAATGGCTTTAGAATTATTTAAACCATTTGTTTATGGTAAATTAGAAATTAATGGTATTGCTAATACTATAAAATCAGCTAAGAAAATGGTTGAAAATGAAGATCCAATAATTTGAGATATTTTAGAAAATGTAATTAATCAACATCCTGTATTATTAAATAGAGCTCCTACATTACATAGATTAGGTATACAAGCTTTTGAACCTATTTTAGTAGAAGGTAAAGCTATACAATTACATCCTTTAGTTTGTGCTGCTTATAATGCTGATTTTGATGGTGATCAAATGGCAGTTCATATACCTTTGACTTTAGAAGCTCAATTAGAAGCTAGAATTTTAATGATGTCTACTAATAATATATTATCTCCTGCTAGTGGAGACCCTATTATTGTTCCATCACAAGATGTAGTTTTAGGATTATATTATATGACTAAAGAAAAATTAGAAAATATATCTGATATAATATATGTTTCAAGTAGTTATGAAGCAGAAAAATTATATGAAAATAATATTTATTCAATTCATACTAAAATTAGAGTAAAAATATTAGAATATATTAAAAAAGATTATTCATTTATAAAAAAATATCATATATATGATACAACTATAGGACGTTCAATATTATGAAATATTTTTCCTAAAGGTTTATCTTTTAATTTAATTAATAGAGTTATAGATAAAAATGAAATTTCTAAAATTTTAAGTATATGTTATAAATATTTAGGTTTAAAAGAAACTGTAATATTTGCTGATAATATTATGTCAATAGGTTTTAAATTTTCTACTATTTCAGGTTTATCTATTTGTATTGATGATATGATTATACCTGAAAATAAAAATAATATTATTAAAGATGCTGAAAATGAAGTTAATGATATTCAAGATCAATTTCAATCAGGTTTAGTTACTTCAGGAGAGAGATATAATAAAGTTATTGATATTTGAGCAATAGCAAATGAAAAAATTGTTTGTTCAATGATGAAAAATTTATCTGTAGAATATATAAATATTAATGGTATTTTTAAAAAACAGAAATCTTTTAATAATTTATTTATGATGGCAGATTCTGGTGCTAGAGGTTCTTCTGCTCAGATTAGACAATTATCAGGTATGAGAGGTTTAATGACAAAACCAGATGGTTCAATAATAGAAACAGCTATAACAGCAAATTTTAGAGAAGGTTTAAATATTATTCAGTATTTTATTTCTACTCATGGAGCTAGAAAAGGATTAGCAGATACTGCTTTAAAAACAGCTAATTCTGGATATTTAACAAGAAGATTAGTTGATGTTGCTCAAGATTTAGTTATTATAGAAAAGGATTGTAAAACTAAAAAAAGTTTAGTAATTAGTTCTATAATAGAAGGTGGTGATATTAAAGAATCTTTAAAAGATCGTATTTTAGGAAGAGTTTTAGCTGAAGATATTTATTGTAATAAAATTAAAGGTATTATTAAAAGAAATACTTTATTAAATGAAGAAAATTGTTTAATTATAGAAAAATCTACTATATTTAATGTTAAAGTTAGATCAGTTGTAACTTGTGAAACTAATTTTGGTGTATGTTCTTTATGTTATGGTATGGATTTAGCTAGAGGACATTTGATTAATCAAGGTGAAGCTATAGGAGTAATAGCTGCTCAATCTATTGGTGAACCTGGTACTCAATTAACTATGAGAACTTTTCATATTGGTGGTTCTGATTCTAGAGTAGCATCTGAATCTAATATAAGAATTAAAAATGATGGATTTATAAAATTTGTTAATTTAAAATCTGTTGTTAATTCATTAGGTAAATTAGTAATAATGTCTAGAAATGTAGAACTTAGAATATTAGATAAAAATGGTTTAATTAAGGAAAATTATAAATTACCTTATGGGGCAATAGTTGAAAAAAATGATAATGATAAGGTTTATTCTGGAGAAATTTTAGTTAATTGAGACCCATATATTATGCCTATTATAACAGAAGTTAGTGGTTATGTTAAATATATTGATATGTATGAAGGACAAACAATAATAAAACAAAATGATGAATTAACAGGATTATCTTCTGTAATTATTTTGGATAATACAGATCGTGTAAGTGATTTAAATAAAGAATTAAGACCTTCAATTAAAATTGTAGATGATAAAAATAATTTTATTTATATTCCAGGTACAGATTTAATAGCTCAATATTTTTTACCAGCTAAATCAATTATAAATGTTAAAAATAATATTTTTGTAAATTCAGGAGATATTTTAGCTAAAGTTTCTTTAGAATATGGAAGTACAAGAGATATAACTGGAGGATTACCTAGAGTAGCTGATTTATTTGAAGCTAGAAAACCTAGAGAACCTGCTATTTTATCTGAAATTACTGGTAATATAAGTTTTGGTAAAGAAACAAAAGGAAAACGTCGTTTAAAAATAACTAGTTTAGATGGTAAATTTTCACATGAAGAAATGATACCTAAATGAAGACAATTAAATGTTTTTGAAGGTGAATTAGTAAATAAAGGTGATTTAATTTCTGAAGGTGAAAAATTTTCATTTGATATTTTAAGATTAAAAGGTGTTAAAGAAGTTACAAAATTTATAGTTAATGAAATTCAGAATATTTATAGATTACAAGGTGTTAAAATAAATGATAAACATATAGAAGTTATAATAAGACAAATGTTGCGTAGAGTAACTATTATAGATTCTGGTGATTCAAAATATTTAAATGGAGAACAAATAGAATTATCTAGAGCTAGATTAGTAAATAATAATTTATTTAAAAAAAATAAAAAAAAAATAAAATTTATTAGAAATTTATTAGGTATTACTAAAGCTTCTTTATCAACTGAATCATTTATTTCTGCAGCTTCTTTTCAAGAAACTACTAGAATATTAACAGAATCTGCAGTTTCAGGCAAAAAAGATAAATTAAAAGGTTTAAAAGAAAATGTTATAGTAGGTAGATTAATACCATCAGGTACAGGTTATTTTTATCATAAAAGAAAAAATTTTATTAAAAAAAATAATAATAATTATAATAAAGAATATTTTAGTAAATATGATATAGCTAGTTTAAATTTAAAAAATTTATTAAATAATGAATATTCTTAATAATTATATGTATAACAAAAAAAATAAAATAAATTCAAAAAATATTGTTTTTAGTGCAATTCAACCTACAGGTCAACTTACTATTGGGCATTATTTAGGTATATTAAATTTATGAAAAATTTTACAATTTAAATATAATTGTTTATATTGTATAGCTGATTTACATTCTTTAACTATTTTAAATAAAAATAATATTTTTAATTTAAATATTTTAGATTTAGTTTCTTTTATCTTAGCTTCAGGTATTAATTTATTTAAATGTACTATTTTTTTACAGTCAGATATAGTAGAACATCTTAAATTATATTGAGTATTAAATTGTAATACATATTTAGGTGAATTAAGTAGAATGACTCAATTTAAAGATAAATTTAAAATTAATGGTATTTGTAATTTATCTTTATTAAGTTATCCTGTGTTAATGGCATCTGATATATTATTATATGATTCTGATTATGTATGTATAGGTTATGATCAAATACAACATTTGGAATTAGTTCGTAATTTAAGTATTAGATTTAATAAAATTTATAATAATAAATTTTTTAATTTGCCAAAACCTATATTAAATGGTATTTTTTCTAAAATAATGTCTTTATTAGATATAAATAAAAAAATGTCTAAATCTGATTTAAATAAAAATAATGTAATATTTTTATTAGATTCTCCTGAAATAATAAAATTTAAAATAAATAAAAGTATTACTGATTTAGATTATCCTCCTAAAATAGTTTTTGATTTAATAAATAAACCAGGTATATCTAATTTATTAATTATATTGTCTGGGATTAAAAATGTTTCTATAAAATTTTTAGAAAAATATTTTTTGAATTATAATTATTTTGATTTTAAAAAAGTTGTTTATACACAATTATCAAAATTTATTATTTTATTACAAAAAAAATTTTTTTTTATTAGAAAAAAAGAAAAATTTATTAAAAAAATTTTAAAATTAGGTAAAATAAAAGCTAAAAAAATTGCAAAGAAAAAAATAATTAATTTATATAATTTATTAAAATTTAAATAAAAATTTATCATTTTATAATTTTAATATTTTTTTTTTTTAATATTTTATTTACTTTTTTAAAATGATTACATCCTAAAAATCCTTTATTGATTGATAAAGGAGATGGATGTGAAGTACATAAAATAATATGTTTATTTTTATTAATAAATTTGATTTTTTTTTTAGCATAGTTTCCTCATAATAAAAATATTATATTATTTAAATATTTATTAATATATTTTATAATATTATTAGTAAATATTTCTCATCCTATATTTTTATGTGATAAAGGTTTATTTTCTTTAACTGTTAATATACTATTTAATAGTAATATTCCTTGTTTTGATCATTTTTTTAAACACCCATGATTTGGTATTTTAAATTTTGGAAATTCATTTTTAATTTCTTTATATATATTTTTAATACATTGTGTTATTTTAATTTTTTTAGATATTGAAAAAGCTAATCCATTAGCTTGATTTTTTTTATAATATGGATCTTGTCCTAAAATAACTATTTTAATTTTATTAAATTTAGTTAATTTAAAAACTTTAAATATTTTTTTTTTATTTGGAAATATATTTGATATTTTATATTCTTTGTTTAAAAATTTTATTATATTTATAAAATATATTTTTTTTTTTTCATTATTTATAATTTTTTTTCATGTAATCATTTGTTTTTTTAATATATAATAAATAATATTATTAATTTAAATTTTAATTTTTATGTTAAATAATATTTAAATGTTAAAAAAAATATTTTTAAGTTTTAATTTTTATAATTCATTTAAATCAATATTATTATTAGGTGTACCTTTTTATTTATTTAGTTATTTTAAAAAAAATAATAATTTTTTTTTTTCTTTTATACCTTCATATAGTAATTTTTCTTCTTTAGATATTATAAATATATTTTTTTTTAATAAACTTATTATAGTTAGTTTAATATATATTTTAAATATTATATTAATACAATTATGTTTTTTTTTAAATATTTCTTTTTATATTTATTTATTTTTTGTAAATATTTTTTTAGGTATTTTAAGTGAAATTTTTCCTTTATATAATAAAATATTTTTAGGTTGTGTAATTATTTTTATATTTTTTTTTAATTTATATATTAAAATAAATTTTTTTTTTATTTATTTTTTATTTTTATTAAAAATATGAATTTATAATATATTAAATTTAATTTGAGTTTATTTATTTAATAATAAATTTTTAAAAGAAAATATTTTTAATTTATATAAAGAATTATCTATTTTGATTAAAAAAAAATATTTATTTTTTAATTTAAATAAAAAAAATATTAAATATTATTTATTAGCTCATAAAAGAATTATGGATTTATTAATTAATAGTTATGAACAATTAAATATATTATTTTTATTTAAAAATAAAAATAAGTTTTTAATTAAAATATTTAACATTGCATTTTATTTAAAAGAAAATATTTTTGTAAATTTGTATATAAATAAAAATAAATTTAATAAATTAAATATTAAAAAATTAAAAAAATTTAATAAAAATATTATTATATTATCAAATGTTGTTTTAAATATAGGTAATAATATTTTAAATAATAATATTTTTAATATTAATAAATATATTAATAAAGAAATAATAATTTTTCAAAAAAATTTATATAAATATAATAACATTTTAAATGTTTGTTATTTAAATAATATTATTAATTATTTATTTTATAATTATAAATATAAATTTAATAATAAAAATTTTTTTAAAAATATTAAATTAATATATAAATCTAAATTAATAAAATATTTTTTTTCTTATAATATTAATAATTATAAAAATTTTTTAAAATTTTCTTTATTATTTAATTTTTTTTTTATTTTTTTAAAATATTTTAAAATATATAAATATTATTTAATTTTAATTACAATTATATATTTAAATCAAATTAATTATTTAAATTTATTATTTAAAATTTTAAATAGATTAATAGGTTTTTTAATAGGTACTATTATATCTATATTTTTGATTAAAATTTATTTTAATAGATTTTATTATTTAATATTAATATTAATATTAATGATATTTAGTTATTTTTTAATTAAAAAAAATTATTTTTTATCTATAATAGGATTTACTATTATTTCTTTTTTGAATTATAAATTATTATCTTTAAATATTTTAGATTTTTTATATTTACGTTTATTTGATATTTTTATAGGATATTGAATTTCTTTAGTAGGTAATACATTATTATGACCTCAATGGAATATTTTGATTTTAAAAAAAAATATTGATTTTATTTTTTTTATATATAAAAAAATTTTTTATAATGATATTAGTAATATTAACATTTATAAAATTAATATTAATAAATATAAATTTTTATTAAATCAAATTCATAATAATATATTTTCTTATTATATAAATTTATATAATGAATGTTTTTTTAATAAATTTTATATAAGAAATATAAAATTATTAATTATAAATAATTATTTAATAATAGAAAATATTAATTCTGTTTTAATATTATTAAAATTTAAATATTTAAATAAAGATAATATATTATATTTGTTAAATTTTTTTAAAAATAATATATATATTAATTATAAATATTTTAAAATAAAAAAAATATTTAATATTAAATATATTAATATTTTTTTAAAAAAAAATAAATATAAAATATTTTATAAAAAAATATTATTATATCATTTATATAAAATATATAAACATATAATTATTATGAAAAATATATATAATATATTATTTTAAAAATGTATTTTTTTTATTTTTTTAATTTTTATATATAATTTAATTTTATTTTTATTATTAAAATATTTTTTTATACTTGAAGTGGATAATGATATTATTTTATTTATTTTATTACCTTTTTTACCTATTATTATTTTAGTATATTGTTTTTTAAAAAATATTATATAACATAATATGTTTATATTATTATTATTTTTTATTATTTTTTTAGTGATAACTTTAATATTATAAGGAATTTCATCACCTGTTAATCTAAATATTTTTTCTCTTATTATTTCTTGTATTATAAATTTATTATTTTTGTTTGTTATAATATTTTTTTTAAATAAATGTTTTGATGATATTAAAAATTTTTTTATAATTTTATTTATTGTTATTAAATATTTTTTTTTTTTTAAATTAGTAGGTATTATATTTTCAATATTGAATTTTTTAATTTTATGAATTATTTTTAATATTATATTTTTATTTTTTAATTTATCTATTTTATTAATTAATATTAAAATTGGGATTTTAATTATTTTTATTATTTTTATTATTTTAATTTCATTTATATTTAAATTTTTTTCTATTATTAATATAAATAAGTTTATTTTTTTATTTTTTAAATTATTTTTTGAATATTTTATTATTTTTTTTATATATTTATTAGGGTGAATATTATTTATTCCTGGATTATCTATATATATATATTGATTATTATTTTTATTATTTATTCCTATAATTTTTTTTTTAGTTATATTTTTTTTTTTACTTGTTATAGATATTTTTTTATTTATTAATTTATTAAATAATGTTGATTTACCTACATTTGTATTACCTATTATTGATATAATTATATATTTTTTATTTATATTATTTGTTTTTTTCATTTTAAATTTAAATTAATAATTTAATCCTAGTTTTGATAATGCTTTTTTTGCTGCTATTTGTTCTGCTTTTTTTTTATTTTTACCTTTTCCTTTAGTAATTTTATTATTTATTTTACAATGTACTGTAAATATTTTTTCATGATCTTTACCTTTTTTATTAAAAATATAATATTTAGGTAAAGATATTTTATATTTTTGTAAATATTCTTGTAATATAGTTTTAGGATCTTTTCAATTAGTTTTTTTAAATATTTTATTATTTAAAAATAATATTTTAATTGTTTTTTCTACAAAAATAATATTTTTACTATCTAAATAAATTCCACCTATTATAGCTTCTAAAGTATTAGCTAATATTGATTTTTTGAATTGTCCTTTCATTTTTATTTCACATTGTCCTAAAGATATATATTTATTTAATTTAATATTTTTAGCTATTTTAAACAAATTTTTTTTATTGACTAAATTTGACCTAATTCTAGTCATATATCCTTCTTTTTTATTTGAAAATTTTTTATATATAATTTTAGTTATAATAAAATTTAATATTGAATCTCCTAAAAATTCTAATTTTTCATTATGATTCTTATTAAAACTTCTATGTGTTAAACATAATTTTAGTATTTTTATATTTTTAAATTTATATTTAATTATTTTTTGTAATTTATTCATTATATTAATATTTAAAATTAATAAATTTTTTTTATTATATTTAATTTAAAATTATTTATTTTTAATTTTTTATTAAAATTTATTATTATATATTTAGCTTTACCAATAATTAAATTTTTATTTATATATCCTATATATCTACTATCTTTACTATTATCTCTAAAATCACCCATAACAAAGTACATATTTTTTGGTATTTTTCATATTTTTATTTTATGAATTTTTTTATTATAAAAATTAGGTATTAATAATATTTTATGTTTTATATTATTAATAAATTCATTTTTTTCATTTAATATTATATAAATAGATTTATTATTTATATTATTTATCTTAATATTTTTAATATTTCAGTAATATATTTTATTATATTTTTTATTATTTTTTTCTATTTCTAAAATAAAATTTTTTTTTTTTATTTTAGAATATTTTATTATGTTAGTTAAATAATATTTTTTTTTTTTTTTTGAAATATATTTATATATTTTAATTTTTTTTTTATTTTCATTGTATATTATTATATCATTAGGTAATCCTATTATTCTTTTGATAAAAAAATTTTTTAAATTATTAGGATTTTGAAATACTATTATGTCTCCATATTTAGGATTATTTAAATTTAATATAGTTTTATTATTTATTGGATTTTTAATATTATATGATAATTTATTTACTAATATATAGTCTCCTATTAATAATGTAGGCATCATTGATGATGAAGGTATATAATATATTTCATATATAAATGATTTTATTATAAATATTAAAAATATAGTTGGTAATATTTCATTTAGAAATTTAATTAAAATTTTAAAAATATTATTTTTTTTTTTAATAAATATATTTATTATATAAATAATTAGTATTACATTTAATGTTATTAAAAATATTAAATTTAAATTTATATTCATAATATTTTATTTTATTAAGTTTATTTTATTTTTAATATATTAGAAAAAATTTTAGAAGATAAGAAAATATTTCCTATTTTTTTCATTTTTTTTTTCCCAATTTTTTGTTTTTGAATTAATTTTTTTTTTCTAGTGATATCTCCTCCATAACATTTTGCTATTACATTTTTTCTTAAAGCTTTAATATTAATTTTTAATATTATTTTATTATTACAAGATATTTGTATGATTATATCAAATAATTGTTTTTTAATATTATTTTTAATTATATTTAATCTTCTTTGTCCTTCTTTGTGAATATTATTAATATGTATTAATGTTGATAATTCATTTATTATAGAATTATTAATTATTACTTTTAATATTACAATATTAGATTTTATATATTTATAAAATTTATAATTAAAATTTGCATAACCTTTTGTTATTGATTTTATTTCATTACTAAAATTAGTTATTATTTCTAAAAGAGGTATTTTGTATTTTAATAAAATATTTTTTTTAAAATATATAATATTTATTAATTTTCCTCTTTTTGAAATACATAAATTAATAATTTTTCCTATATATTTTTTTGGTATAATTATATTTAATTTTACAAATGGTTCTTTTATATTTTTTATTTTATTAAAATTAGGTAATTTATTTATATCATTAATATATATATTTTTTTTATTTTTTATAGTAATTTTAAATTTAATTGTAGGATTAGTTATTATAATATAAATATTATATTCTCTTTTTAATCTTTCTTTTATAATTTCTATATGAAATGTACCTAAAAATCCACATTTAAATCCAAAACCTAATAATTTTAAATTAATTAATTTATAAGTTATAGATGAATCATTTAAACTTAATTTTTTTATTGATGTTTTTAAATTTTTAAAATCATTATTTTTTTTTGGGAATATATTTGCAAATATTTGTGGTTTACTTTTTTTAAAATAATTTTTATTATTATTTTCATTTATTATTTTACCTATTAAATTATTTTTGATTTTTTTAATATTACAACATATTCATGCTATTTCTCCACATTTTAATTTATTTATTTTTTTTTTTTTTGGTTTATATATTAATATATTTTTTATATTATATTTTTTTTTTTTATTGTTTAATATATTAATATTATCTTTTTTTCTTAAATATCCATTTTTTATTTTAATTAAAAAAAATGTACCTAAATAATTATTAAAATAAGAATCTATTATTAAAATTGATAATGAATTTTTAATATTTCCTTTTGGATGTGGAATTTTTTTAATAATATTTTTTATTATATTTTTTATTCCATATCCTGTTTTAGATGAACAAATAAATATTTTATCTTTAATTTTTAATATTGATTTAATTTGTTCTTTTATATTTTTAATATTAGATTTATTTATATCGATTTTATTAATTATAATTAATATTTTTAATTTTAATTTTTTTGCTCTATTATAATTAAATAGAGTTTGTGCTTGTATACCTTTAGTAACATCAATTAATAATAATGCACCTTCACAGGTATAAAGTGATCTTAATACTTCATATGAAAAATCTATATGACCAGGTGTATCTATTAAATTTAATTTATATTTTTTATTTTTATATTTAAATTTTAAATTTACGCATTGAGATTTTATAGTTATTCCTTTTTCTTTTTCTAGATCCATTGTATCTAATATTCTTTGTTGATTATTTTTTAATTTTTTTTTATTACATATTTCTATGAATCTATCTGAAAATGTAGATTTTCCATGATCAATATGTGCTATAATACAAAAATTTCTTATATATTTTATCATTTTATTTAAATCATAATTTTTATTATATATAATTATATATTATAATTTTATTTTATTTTTTATATTAATTATTATGAATATAGTTACTAGATTTGCTCCTAGTCCTACAGGTTATTTGCATTTGGGAAATATTCGTACTGCTTTATATTCTTGATTATTTGCTAGAGTTAATAATGGTAAATTTTTTATTAGAATTGAAGATACAGATATTAATAAATGTAATCAAAAATATATTGATAATATTTTTTTTGTATTAGATTGATTAGGTTTATATTGAGATAATAAACCTTATTATCAATCTAAAAAAATTAATTTATATAAAAAAAATATTAATTTTTTATTAAAAAATAATTTAGCTTATAAATGTTATTGTAGTGTTGATAGGTTAAATAAAATTAGAAATAAATGTATTTTGAATAATTTAAAACCTAAATATGATGGATTTTGTAAAAATAATTTAAAAATATTAAATAATAGTAAATATGTTGTAAGATTTAAGAATTCTTTAGAAAAAAATATTTTTTTTAAAGATGAAATTTTTGGATTAATAAATATAAAAAATAAAGAATTAGATGATTTTATTATACAAAGATCTAATGGTTTTCCAACTTATAATTTTTGTGTTGTTATAGATGATAATAATATGTGCATTTCTCATATTATAAGAGGTTCAGATCATATTAATAATACTTTTAAACAAATTAATATTTTAAAATCTTTAAAATTTAATATACCTAAATATGTTCATTTACCTTTAATTTTAGATAAAAATAAAAAAAAATTATCTAAAAGTAAAAGTTGTTTTTCTTTAAATATTAATAATTATATTAATGATGGATATTTGCCTGAAGCTTTAATTAATTATTTATTAAAATTAGGATGATCATATAAAAATATAGAATTAATTAGTATTAATAATATAAATAATAAATTATTTAATTTTAAAAATATTAATAAGTCATTTTGTATTTATGATAATAAAAAACTTATTTGAATAAATAAATTTTATATTAAAAATATAAAATATGATAAGTTATTTTATTATTTAAAACCATTTTTTATGAAAGAGAAAGTTAATATAAAAGATATTGATAATATATATGAAATTATTTATTTAATAATTAATAGAATTTCTTTTTTAAAAGAAATTGTAGATTTTTATTTATTAATAAATAGAAAATTTTTATTAAAAAAAAAAATTTTAGTTAAATATGATTTGATTTTTATTAAAAAAGTTACAAAATATTATTTATATAATATAAATAATATAATTTTATGAAGTTTATATAATATAAAATTATTAATAAATAATTCTATTAAAAATTTAGATTATTCTAAAAAATATATTTTTCCTTTTTTACGTTATTTATTAATAGGAAATGAAATTGGGATTGATTTATATATATTAGTATTTATTTTAAAAAAAGAAAAAGTTTTATATAAATTAAATAATTTTGTTTTAAAAAAAATATTTAAATTTTTTTATATTTAAATATTATTGATTTTAAAATTTTTATATTATTATAATTATTTTTATTATTTAAATAATTATTTATTGAGTTTATTTTTATTTTATTTATTTTATTTATTTTTTTTTCAAATTTTTTAATTTTAATAAAATTTTTAAGTTTTTTTATTTTTTTATTTATATATATTGAGGTATTTAATCCTATATTAGGTATTGATAATGAATATATTAAATTACTTAATTTTATTTTTTTTATTGAATTTTTAATTGATAAAATAATTTTATTAGATTTTTTATATTTAAAATTAGGTAATTTTTTTAAATTCTTTGTTTTTATTTTGAAAATATCTATAATTGAATTTATTATTTTATATTTAACTAATTGTTTAATTGTTTTTATTCCTAAACCAATAATATTAAATCCATTTTTAGATATAAAATTAACTATATTTTTTATTAATTTTTTTTCGCAATTAATATTTATACATTTTGGTATATTTAAATTTCAATTTATTTTTTTATTACATGAAGGACAATTTTTTATATTAATATTTTTATTATTATTTAAATTTTTAGTTATAATTTTATTTATTTTAGGAATTACATCTCCTTTACGTTCAATTAATATTGAATCATTTATATTAATATTTAATTTTTTATAATAATTTAAATTATATAAATTTATTTTTTTTATTTTTACACCACCTATATATATAGGTTTAATAATAATTATAGGTAAAATAATACCACTTTTTCCTATTTTAAATTTTATATTTTTTATTTTTGATTTTTTTTTTTTAGATGGAAATTTTAAAGCTATTGCTCATTTAATATAGTTATTATTATTATTAATAATATTTTGTATTTTTCTATTATTTATTTTTATTACTATACCATCTATGTCAAAATTTAAATTTTTTCTTTTTTTTTCTATATTTTTATAAAAAGATTTAATTTCTTTAAAATTATTACATATTTTTATATTTTTATTTATTTTAAATCCTAAATTTTTTATTTTTTTAAAAATATTAAAATGATTATTTATTTTTTTTCTATTATTATTAATAATAATATCATATGGTAAAAATGATAATTTTCTTTTTTTTATTATATTTTTATTTTTTAATTTTATTGTTCCTGATACTAAATTTCTACAGTTAGAAAATATTTTTTTTTTATTTATTTGTTTAAAATGTTTTTTTTTTATAAATAATTCTCCTCTTATTTCTATTTTTTTTTTATTATTTTTAATTTTTTTAGGTATAGATTTTATATATTTTATATTATTTATAACATTTTCTCCATATTTACCATTACCTCTAGTTATAGATTTATATAATTTATTTTTTTTATAAATTAAGCTAATAGCTATTCCATCTATTTTAAGTTCACAACAATATTTATTTATATTAAATTTTTTATTTATTTTTTTAATATATTTATTTAAATTTTTAAATGTATATATACTTTTAATTGATAACATTGGTATTATATGTTTTTCTTTTTTAAATCTATTATTTAAAATATAATTAATTTTTTTTTCAAATTTTGTTAATTTTTTATATTTTGGAAAAATTTTTCCTAAATTTTTTAATTTATTACATAGTAAATCATATTTTTCATTTTTAATTAAATTTTTGTTTTTATTAAAATAATAATAGGAATATTTTTTTATTTTTTTTTTTAATTTTAATATTTTTTTTTTTATTTTTAATTTTTTCATAAGTAAATTTATTATATATTTTAAAATTTTTATATATTTTTGTAAATATATATAATTAATAATAATATAATAATTATATTATTAAATTTTTTATATTAAGTAAATTTTATGTTTTATTTTTTAGTAAATATTTTATTAAAATTTAATTATAAAATATTATTTTATATTTTATTAATTTTATTAATTTTTATATTTTTATTAATATTAATATTAATGATTAAATATATTTTATTATATAATTTTTATATTGAAAGAAATGTTTGTTTAAAATCTTATAATATTTGAAATAAAAATATAAATAAATTAAAAATAAAAAAAAAATTTTTTAAATTATTTAAAATTAATAAATATATTTTTAATTTTATATTTTTAAATATAGGTATACCCCCAGTTATATTTGAAGATTTTTATTTATTAAAGAATAATAATAAATTAATTAATTTTTTAATAAAAGATATAAAATTTTCTAAGAAAAATATATATATAATTTTTTATATTTGAGAACCAGGATATTTATTTAATAAAATAGTTTTTGAATTAATAAAAGCATCTAAGAGAGGTGTAAAATGTAAAATAATTTTAGATTCTATAGGAAGTATTAATTTTTTTAAAACAAATTTTTATTTATTAATGAAAAAAGAAGGTATAGAAATAGTTGAATATTTAAAATTAAATTTTAATAATTTATTTTTTGAAAGATTTGATTTAAGACAACATAAAAAAATTATAATTATAGATAATAAAATTATTTATACTGGAAGTATGAATTTAATTGATAATAGTTTTTTTGATAAAAAAAATAATAAATTAAATATTTGATTTGATTTAATGATTAAAATAAAAAGTAAATATTTATGTAAAATTATGAAAATAATTTTTTCTTATGATTGAGAATTACAAACCGGTATTGATATATTATATAATAAAAAAATGAGTTTAAAAAAGTTATTAAATTTATTTTATATTAAAAATAATTTAAATTTAGTTCAAGTTATTACATCAGGACCTGGTTTACCAAAAAATTTAATTCATAGATTTTTAATTAATTTAATTTTTTCTTCTAAGAATAGTATTTTTATAATTACTCCTTATTTTATTCCTAGTAATTGTTTAATAAATGCTATTTGCACAGTAGCTTCTAAAGGTGTAAATGTAAATATTATTATGTCAGACAAAAATGATAATTATTTAGTATATTGATCTAGTAGATTTTTTTTAAAAAATTTAATTAAATCAGGAGTAAAAATTTATTTTTTAAAAGATAATTTTTTACATACTAAATTAATTTTAATTGATAATAATATTAGTTTATTAGGTACAATAAATTTTGATTTACGAAGTATATGATTAAATTTTGAAATAGCTTTATTAATTAAAAATTTTATTTTAAATAAAAAATTATTTAATATAATAAAGAAATATATTTCTTATTCTAAATTAATAAATATTAATTATATAAAAAAACAAACTTTATATGAAAAATTTTTAGAAAGATTTTTTATATTTTTTAATTCTTTATTATAAAATCTAAAATAGAATTTTTATTTTTAAAATTATATGTTTTAATATTAAATTTTTGTTTTATTAAATTTTTTAATTTGATAATTCCATATATTTCTGATTTTTCATGTCCTAAAATAAAACAATTAATATCATATAATTTAATTATATTAAAATTTATTTCTGATATTTCTCCTGTTATATATGTATCAATATTATGATTATTAATTACTTTTTCTATAAATTTATTTCCATTACCACAACATAAACATATTTTTTTAATTTTTTTTTTTTTACTTTTGTAAAAAATAAATTTTTTAAAAATTTTAAATTTATTTAATATATTTTTTTTTTTAAAATTATATCCTATAATATAAGGATTTTTTATTGTGGGAAATATTTTTATATTAATATTTAATTTTTTAGCTAATATAATATTATTACCTATTTTTTTATGTATATCTAAAGGTAAATGTCAAGCAAATAAATTAATATTATTTTTTATAATTTTTTTTATAATTTTTTTATTTATATTATTAAAATATAATTTATTTTTTCATAATATACCATGATGTACAATTATTGTATTATAATTTAAAGATATAGCTTTTTTAATTATTTTAAAATCTATATTTATACCTGTTATAATTTTATTTATTTTATTTTTTCCTCCTATTTGAAGTCCATTTATTGATTGATCATTTATTTTATGATTATTGAAATATTTATTTAATATAATTTCTAATTTTAAATTATTCATTTTTTTAACGGAGGCAGAGAGATTTGAACTCTCGAACGATTATCGTTTACGATTTTCAAGACCGTTGCTTTAAACCACTCAGCCATACCTCCAATATTAATTAGTATATTATTTATTATTTTAACATATAAATTTATATATATTTTTATTTTATATTTTTTTTAGTTTTTAAAATATAAAATTTTTTTATATTAATGTTATTTTTTTTTATAAATTTTTTTACTTTAATACTGTTTTTAAATAAAAATATTTGTTCTTCTATACATATTTTATTTAATTTTTTTTTTAATAATTTTTTAATATTATTATTATTATATTTTAATATTATATTTTTTTTTTGTTTTTTTATATATTTTATAGGTATTGATTTTATATTAATATATTTAGGATTTGTTGCAGCTATATGTACAGCAATTTTTTTTATTTTTTTTTTGTTTATATTTTTATTATTATATATTTTATTTACTAATATTATAACTCCAATTTTATTATTATGATTATAACTATATGTATATTTTCCTAAAATATAAATAAATTTTTTAATAATTATATTTTCATTTAATTTATTTATTAAAAATATTTTATCTTTTTTTATAAATTTATTAATTTTATCTAAGGATAAATTATAATTTTTATTTTTAATTATAATTTTTATTATTTTTTTTATAAAAATTTTAAATTCTTTATTTTTAAAAACAAAATCTGTTTCAGAAATAAATTTTATTAATATTGATAAATTTTTTTTAGTTTTAGTATATATAAATTCATTATATGATTTATTTTTTTTTTTTATTAATTTGTTTTTAAAATATTTTATTGATTTTTTAATATTAAATTTATTTTTTTCTAATATTTTTTTGCATTTATATATACTAATTTTTGTTATTTTTCTTAATTTTTTTATTATTTTTAATTTGTTTTTCATATAAATTTATTTTTTTTTACTAATACAATATATTTTATATATTTGATTTAAATATCATTTGATAGATTTTTTTGAATCATCGTTTCCTGGTATTATATAATCAATTCCTTCAGGATTAGTATTAGTATCAACTATAGAAAATATTTTTATTTTTAATTGTTTAGCTTCTTTAATAGATAAATTTTCATATTTTGCATCTATTATAAATAAAGCATCAGGTAACCCTCCCATATTTTTTATACCTCCTAAATTATTATTAAGTTTTTTTAATTTTTTTTTTTTATTTAAATATTCTTTTTTAGTTAATTTATTAAAAAATTTATTTTTAAATTTTTTTTCTATATTTTTAAGATATTTAATTGATTTTTTAACTGTTTTTCAATTTGTTAATGTACCTCCTAATCATCTTTTGTTTATATAATATTGTTTACATTTAATTGCTATTTTTTTAACTAAATTATTTATATTTTTTTTAGTACATACAAATAATATTTTATTATTATTATCAAATATTTTTTTAATTTCTATAAGTGCTAATTTAAATAATTTAATAGTTTTTTCTAAATTAATAATATGAATTTTATTATATTTAGTATATATAAATTGTTTCATTTTAGGATTTCAAAATTTAGTTTGATGTCCAAAATGAATACCAGATTTAATCATTTTTTTAATACATAAATTAATCATTTTTAAATTTTATTTATATAGAATATAATATATTATATTATATTATAATATTTTATTTTAAATTATAAGTTATGTTTATAAGAATAAATAAATCTAAAGATATTAAGAATATAATATTAGTTTCTAAAATAGTTAATGAAATGTTAAATTATATATCTAATTTTATTAAACCTGGTATTTCTACTGGTATTATTGATAATATTTGTTATAATAGAATCATTAAGTTTTATAAAGCATATCCTGCTTCTTTAGGTTATATGAATTATCCTAAGTCAATTTGTACTTCTATTAATGATGTAGTTTGTCATGGTATACCAAGATATAATAAATTTTTAAAAAATGGTGATATTATAAATATTGATATTAGTATATGTAAAAATAATTATTATTCAGATGGTTCTAAAATGTATTTTGTTGGTAATGTTAATAAAAAATATATTAATTTTTGTAATATAATAAAAAATAGTATTTTAAAATCTTTAAAATATATTAAACCTGGTAATAAAATTAATATTATAGGTAATATAATACAAAATTATATTGAAAAATTTGGTTATTCAATTGTAAAAAATTATTGTGGACATGGTATAGGTAAAAAATTACATGAAGAACCTTGTATTTTGCATTATAAAAATAATTATGATTGAAAATTTATAAAGGGAATGATTTTTACTATTGAACCAATAGTTAATATGGGAAGTTATAAAACAAAAATTATGAATGATGGTTGAACAGTAAAAACTGTTGATAAATCTTTATCTGCTCAATATGAATATACAATTTTAGTAACTAATAAGGGATGTAAAATATTAACTTAATTTTAATTAGTATTTTTTGAATAATAAATTTCATACATTTCTTTTCATAATAATGAAAGAATTTTTTTATTATTTAAATTTTTATTAAAATTATTTTTATAATTATCAAATATATAATTATTTATATTAATTTTTTTTTTAATCATTTTTGTATTAAATATATTTTCTTGATAAATATTAATATCTAATAGTTCATATTTATTTTTTATATTTTTATTTATAAAATTTTGTATTGAATTTATTTTATGATCTATAAAATATTTTTTACCATTTATATCTCTTGTAAATCCTCTAATTATATAATCTATAGTAATAATATCAGATTTAAATTTTTTAATTATATAATTTATACATTTTAATGGTGATATTAATCCACATGTAGATATATTAATATCTATTCTAATACAGTATATATTAGTATTTGGATAATTTTCTGGATATGTATGTATACATATATGACTTTTATCTAAATGTGATAATATATTTAATTTTTTATTTTCACTAATTAAAATAGTAGTACTAGCTCCTTGAGGAATATAATCTTGTTTAGATATATTTAATATTTTAGCATTAATTTTCAAACATATTTTTTTTAATATTTTAGTTAATTTTTTAGAAGAATATTTGTTATTTATATAAGTTATATAATTTTTATAAATATTTTTTGATATTATATAATTTATATTATAAATTGATATATTAATATTTTTATTTAAATTATTGAATTTATATATTTTAATTTTTTTCAATTTTATCACCATTTATTTTATTTGTTCTTTTATATTTTGTGGTAAATAAAAACTATTTTTATGTATTGAATAATTATAATATTTAAATTTTAAATTTTTAGTTAATTTAATAATATTTTTTTTTTTAATATTTTTTATATTATTATCATTTGACCCTCATAAAAAAAACATACTTCCTCCATAATATGTTGGGATATTAGCTAAATAAAAACCTGAATATTTAAATATTTTTTTAAAAATTTTATAATTATTAATTATATATTTTTTTTGTATATATGTACCATTTTGTGTTACAAATATTCCATTTTTTTTTAAGTTAATTTTACATAAATAATAAAATTTTTTAGTAAATAATTTTTTACCTTCTCCTATTGGATCAGTTCCATCTATAATAATTAAATCAAAATGTTTTTTATTTTTTTCTAAAAAATTTAATCCATTATTTATAATTATTTTAATTCTTTTATCATTAAATGAATTATTATGAATTTTATATAAATATTTTTTAGAACATTTTATTATTTCTTTATCTATTTCAACTAAAGTTATTTTTTTAATATTATTAAATTTTATTAATTGTTTTAAACATCCTCCATCACCACCTCCTATAATTAATATTTTTTTAGTATTTGGATTAGATAATAATGGTATTAAACATATCATTTCGTGATATATAAATTCGTCATATTCTGTAGTTTGAATTATTTTATTTAATAATAATATTTTTCCAATATTTTTATTTTTTAATATTAAAATATTTTGAAATTTAGTATTTTTTTTAAATATAATTTTATTTATATTAATATATTGACCAATATTATTATTTAAATTTTCTAAAAGTATTTTTTTTTTCATTTTTATTTAAATATTTTTATATATTTATATTATATTTTAATTTGTTTTTATTTATATTTTATATTATATAAAATTTTACAATTTATACATAAATTTTCTGTTGGTTTTGATTCTAATATTTTTATACCTATTTTATTATTACAATGTTCACAATATCCAAAATTTCCTTTTTTAATTTTTTTTATAGAATTTATAATTTTATTAATTAGTTTTTTTTTTTTATATTTATTATGTAGATTAATTGTAAATTTTTCTTCTTGTATTAATTTATTTATAAATTTTGGAAAATTAATTTTTTTTTTATTATTTTTAATTAAAATTTTATTTTTTTTAATATTTAATACTAATTTAGTATATATTAAAAAAAGTATTTTTTTAAAATGTTTTATTTGTTTTAAATTCATATATTTTTCATTAATTTTTTTTTTGTATGGTTTAATTTTTATTAATGTTAATATATTTAAATTTTTTTTTTGTTTTATTTTCATTTTAAATTATTTATAATTATTAATTTCTATTATTCTATCAAATATTAATTTTTTTTTACTTAATTTATTATTAAGTTTAAAATATCCTTCTCTTTCAAATTGAAATATATTTTTTTTATTATTTATAATATTTTTTTCAATATAGCCTTTTTTAATAATTATAGAATTTTTATTAATTATTGATAATAAATTTTTAATTTTATTTGGATATTTATTAATAAATAATTTATTAAATAATCTAAATTTAGCTAATATACAATCTTTTTTTGAAATTCAATGTATAATATGTAATTTTTTATTTATATTTTTTTTTATTTTTTTAAAATATTTACATTTAATATAAATTATTTTATTTTTATTATTTTTTTTAATTTTTTTAATTTTTATTATACCTGCATATTTTAATTTTACATTTTGTTTTAAAGTAAATTTTTTAAATATATTTTTTTTAGTTTCTTTAAAATCTTTTTTGTCTATAAATATTTTATTATATAAATTTATTTTTCTTTTACCTAATTTTTTATTAATTGGATTTTTAAAAATATTAAATGATATTTTTTTTTTTATATTAGTTAATATAATTTTAATAGGATTTAATACAGCTATTCTTCTTTCTGAATTTTTATTTAATTTTTTTTTTAAATGTTTTTCTAATATTAAAATATTTATAAAACTTTCTTGTTTACTTATACCTAAATATTTACAAAAATTTATAATTGTTTTATTATCATATCCTTTATTTCTTAAACCTGATATTGTTAATATTCTTTTATCATTTCATCCATCTATTATTTTTTTATTTATTAAATATTTTATTTTTCTTTTTGAAGTTAAATTATATGTTAAATTTAATTTTGAAAATTCATATTGTTTAGGTATATGTTTAATATTTATATTTTTTAATATTCATTTATATAAAAATCTATTATTTTGAAATTCTAATGTGCATATTGAATGTGATATTTTTTCTATTGAATCAGCTATGCAATGTGCAAAATCGTACATAGGATATATACATCATTTTTTTTTAGTTTTAGGATGAGATTTATATTTTATTCTATATAAAATAGGATCTCTTAAAATTAAATTTTTTGATGACATATTAATTTTAGCTCTTAAACATAAACTTTTTTCTTTATATAATCCATTTTTCATATTTTTAAATAATTTTAAATTTTCTTTAATATTTCTATTTCTAAATGGACTATTAATTCCAATATATTTAAAATTACCTCTATTTTTTTTTATTTGTTTAGGTGTTTGTTCATCTATATAAGCTAATCCTTTATTAATTAAAAATTTTGCATATTTATAATATAAATTAAAATAATCTGATGAATATTTAATTTTACCATTTCATTTAAATCCTAATCATTTAATATCTTTTTTAATATTCTTAATATATATTTTTTTTTCTGTTTCAGGATTAGTATCATCAAATCTTAAGTAACATTTACCTTTATAATATTTTGCAATATTAAAATTTAAGTATATTGATTTAACATGACCTATATGTAAAACACCATTTGGTTCAGGTGCAAATCTTGTTATTATTTTTTTATATTTATTATTTTTTATATCTTTATTTATAATTTTATAAATAAAATTTTTATTAATCATAATTTTAAATATTTTTAAATTTTAAATTATTTTTATTATTTATTTTATTAAAATTATATTTAATAATTTTATTATTTTTTATTCCTATACATATTCCTGTTTTATTTTTTTTAATTAAATTTATAGCAAATTTACCCATTTTAAAAGCTAAAATTCTATCAAATGCTGTGGGTATATTACTTCTTTGTATATATCCTAATGATGTAAATCTAGTTTCTATTTTAGTTTTTTTTTCTATTTTTTTAGCAAGATTTTTAATATTAATAATATTTTCGGTTACAATTATAATTAAATATTTTTTTTTATTTATTAATATTTTATTAATTAATTTTTTTTCGTTAAAAATTTTTTCTGGTATTATAGTATAAGTATTTTCACTAGCTTTAGAAGAATATAATGCTAATTTACCACATTTTTTTCCCATTACTTCTAATATTAGAATTCTTTTATGAGATAATAAAGTATATTTTAGATTATCTATATATTGTACAATAGTTTCTAATGCACTGTTATATCCTATAGTATAGTCTGTACCAAATATATCATTATCTATAGTTCCTGGTAAAGTAATACAAGGAAGATTCATTTTATTTAATTTTATTGCTCCTTTATATGATCCTTCTCCTCCAATAATTATTAAAGCGTCTATTTTATTTTTAATATTATTAATAATTTTTTTTCTAATTTTATATTTTTTTAATTTTTTAAATCTTGATGATCTTAATATAGTACCACTTTTATCAATTATATTATTAACATCTTTATAATTTAATAATTTAATTTTATTTTTATATAATCCTTTATATCCATCAAATATTCCATATACTAATATATTATTTTTAATTGAATTTATAACTATACTTCTTATAGCTGAATTCATTCCTGGACTATCTCCACCACTAGTTAAGATACCTATTTTTTTAATCATAATTTTTATTTATTAATTTATTTTATATTTATATTATCATATAAATAATTTATATTTTTTTATAAATATAATTATATTTAATTAATTTAAGTTATTTTAATATATAATTTAGTTTATATAATATTTATTATTAATTATATTTAATAATTAATTATTAATATTTAATTTAAATATAGTTAAAATTTTATTTTTATATAATATAAATTTTGGTATATAAATGTTTATTCAATTTTTAGGTACTAGTGCTGGATGTCCAACTTTAAAAAGAAATGTTACAAGTATAGCATTTGTATTAGATTCTCCTAATTATGAAGTTTGATTATTTGATTGTGGTGAAGCAACTCAACATCAAATTTTAAAGTCTTCTATTAAAATTACCAAAATAAGGAAGATTTTTATAACACATTTACATGGTGATCATGTATTAGGTTTGCCTGGATTATTAACTACAATATCAATTAATAATTCAAAATATTTATTAGAAATTTATGGTAGTAAAGGAATTAAAAAATATATTAAATATTTTTTAAAAATTACTAAATCATATATTAATTATCCTATTAAAATTTATGAAATTAAATCAGGTGAAATATTTAATGATGGTTTAATTAAAGTTAATTGTTTTAAATTAAATCATAATTTAGAATGTTATGGATTTTATATTAGAGAATTTGATAAAAAAGGTTCTTTAAATGTTAATAAATTAATTAGTGATGGTATTTTACCTGGACCTATATATAAAAAAATAAAGAATAATAATAAAATATTTTTAAAAAATGGTGATTTTATTAATTGTAAAAAATATATAGGTAAATCTATAAAAGGTAAAAAAATTTTTATTTTAGGAGATACTTCACCGTTAAAATGATATTATAAAAGTTTATTTAATGCTGATTTATTAATTCATGAAGCTACTTTACATGATAAATATCAAAATATAGCTAATATTAGAGGACATTCTACTAATATTCAAGCTGCTTTAATAGCTAAAAAATATAATGTAAAAAAGTTAATTATAACACATATTAGTGCTAGATATAAATTTAAAGATTTAAAAAATATTTTATTAAATTGTAATAAAATTTTTTCTAATACTTTTATAGCTTATGATTTTTATATTGTTAAAGTTTAATTATTAAATTATTTAAATATATTTTTAATTTAAATTTATATATATTTAATAATTTATAAATCTTTAATTATATATTAATTAATATAATTAAAAATATTAATATATTTTTTAAAATTATTTATATATATATATTTTATATATATTAAATATTTTTTTTTATATATTAAATTTTTTTATATGATTTTAATTAATTTAATATTTTTATTTTAAATATATATATTTTTTATTATTATAAATTTTTATATATATAAAAATATTTAAAAATGTAATAAAATATTTAAAAATTTTTATATAAATTAATAAATTATTATAGTAATTTTAAGTATAATTTATATAAAATATTAAATATTAATATTAAATTTTATTTAAAATAATTAATATTTAGTTTATATATATTATTAATATAATTATATATTTTAATTTTTAATATATAATTTAAGATATTTATATATATTAATTTTAAAAAAAATATTTTATTATATAATTTAATTAAATTAATTTAATTTTTAATAAAATATTAATTTATTAATTTAAAAAAAAAAGGTTGAATTTTAATATGTTATTAAATATGAAAGATGTAGATTTATTTAATAAAAAAGTTTTAATTAGATTAGATTTAAATGTACCTATAAAAAATAATTGTATTTTATCTAATAAAAGAATTATATTATCTATACCTACTATTAAAGAAGCAATTAAAAAAGGTTCAAAAATAATTTTAGCTTCTCATTTAGGTAGACCTAAAGAAGGTTATTATGATAGTAAATATACTTTATTACCAATAGCTAAAGAAATAGAAAATATTTTAAATATTCCTGTAAAGTTAATAAGAAATTATTTATATAATAATATAAATTTTAATTTTTATAATAATGAAATAATTTTATTAGAAAATGTTAGATTTAATAAAGGTGAATGTAAAAATGATTTAAATTTATCTAAAGAATATTCTAAATTATGTGATGTTTTTATTATGGATGCTTTTGCATCTGCTCATCGTATACATTCTTCAATTTATGGTATTTGTAGTTTTTGTAAAATTTCTTGTATAGGTTTATTATTTGATTCTGAAATTAAATCTTTGTCTAAAATAATTTCTAATCCTAAAAGACCTTTAGTTTCAATAGTGGGAGGAGCAAAAATATCTACTAAATTTAATTTTTTGAATACATTATCTAATATTTCTGATTATTTGATTGTTGGTGGAGGTATATCTAATACTTTTATAGCTACTAAATATAATGTAGGTAAATCTTTATATGAACCTAATTATATAAATTTAGCTAATAAATTAATAAATAAATATAATAATATTCCTTTTCCTTTAGATTGTAGAGTAGGTAAAGAATTTTCTGAATTATCTAAATCATATAATAAAGAATTAAATAATATTTCTTATAATGAAGAAATTATGGATTTAGGAGATAAAACTATTGAATTATTTTATAATATTATAATTAAAGCCAAAACTATATTATGAAATGGACCATTAGGTGTTTTTGAATTTTTAAATTTTAGAAAAGGTACTAAAATTATTTCTAAAGCAATTGTAGATAGTAATGCATTTATAATAGCAGGTGGTGGTGATACTATATCTGCTATAGAATTATTTAATATAGAAGATAAAATTTCTTATATTTCTACAGGAGGAGGAGCTTTTTTAAATTTTATTGAAAATAAAAGTTTACCAATTTTTGATGTTTTACAAAAAGTATAATTAAATTTTTAAAATTATTAATTATTTTTATATAATGTTTGATTATTTATTTTATGTGTAATTTATTAAATTTTTTAAAACCTGGTGTTATATCTGGAAATATTTTAAATAGAATATTTAATTTAATTAAAAAAAAAAATATAGCTTTAGCTGCTATTAATTGTATAGATACAAATATAATTAATTCTGTATTAGAATCAGCTAGAATCGCTAAAACTGTTGTAATAATACAGTTTTCTTTTTCTGGTTCAAATTTTTTTATAGGAAAATTTAATGATAATAATAATAGTAATACTATTAATTTTTCTATAAAAGGTTCTATACTAGCAGCTTTATATATACATGAAGCTTCAATTTTTTATAATGTTTCTGTAATTTTACATACAGATCATTGTATAAAAAATAATTTAAAATGAATTGATGGTTTATTAGAATATAATATAAATTATTATAATTCTTATGGTAAATCTTTATTTACATCACATATGATAGATTTATCAAGTTGTGATATAAAAGAAAATTTAAATATTTCTTGTTATTATTTAAATAAAATGTCTAAATTAAATATTTTTTTAGAAATGGAATTAGGATGTACTGGTGGTGAAGAAGATGGTTTAGATAATAGTAAAATATCTAGTGATAGATTATATACTAATCCTAAAGATATATTATATGCTTATAGTAAATTAATTAAAATTAATAATAATTTTTTAATAGCAGCTTCTTTTGGTAATACACATGGTGTTTATAAACCGGGGAATATAAATTTAAATCCTAAAATATTATTTTATTCTCAAATATTAGTTAAGAAATTTTATAATATTAAAGAAAATAATCCATTAAATTTTGTATTTCATGGAGGTTCTGGGACTAGTAATATAATTATTAAAGAATCTATAAGTTATGGAATAGTAAAAATTAATTTAGATACCAATATACAATGAAATTATTGAAAAGGTATTTTAAATTATTATAAAAATAATAAATATTATTTAAAATCTCAATTGGGTAATCCTAAAGGTATTTATAAACCAAATAAAAAATTTTATGATCCTAGAATATGAATTGATTTTGGTAAGAAAAATATTATTAAATATCTTTTAAATATATATAAACAATTTAATTGTAATAATTTAATATAAAAAATTTATTTGAATTATTTTCCAGATATTTGTATTTTATTTATAAATATTGAACCTGATCTTATATTAGAATATAAATTTATATCATTACTCATATATTTAATATTTTTAAATAATTTATTTAAATTACCAGATATAGTTATTTCATTTATAGGATATTTAATTTTTTTATTTTTTATTAAAAATCCTGATGCACCTTTAGAAAATAATCCATTACTTATATTAACTCCTTGTCCTAATAATTTATCTATTAAAATACCATTTTTAATTTTATTTATTAAATCTTTAAATTCAATATTATCTTTATAATTTTTAAAACATCAATTATGTATTCCCCCTGAATTAAAAGTATTTTTAATTTTTAATTTTTTAGAATATTTTGAATTTAATATTCATGTTTTTAATATTCCATTTTTTACTAAAATATATTTTTTTGTATTTAATCCTTCGTTATCAAATGGTTTAGTACCTATACCTTTAAATAAATGTGGATCTTCTGTTATAGTTAATCAATTAGGTAATATTTTTTTATTTAATTTATTTATTAAAAATGATGTTTTGTTATATATATTTATTCCTTTAATTGATTTATATAAATAATTAAATATTTCTGAACTAGTTTCATTATTAAATATAACTGGTAATTTTTGAGTTTTAATTTTTTTAGGATTTTTTTTTTTAATTATTTCTTTATATGTTTTTTTAGGTAATGTATGTGAATAATATAATAAATCTGATAATTTGTGTGTAATTATATATTTAGTTATATATTCCATATTTTTTTTAGTTTTTAAAAATATATTATTTATTAAAGTATAATTTTTAGTAATATAATATTTAATTTTTTTATAATTATTATATATAAAATTATAGTATATGTTTTTTTTAAATATAACTCCATCATTAAATATATTTTTGTTTAATTGTATAGAATTTTTTTCTATATTTTTACATAAATTAATTATATTTTTAGTACTAATATTATCATTAAATATTAATCCTAAATTTTTTTTATTTTTTTTTATAAATATTTTTTTATTTGGTAATTTATTATATTTATCTTTAGATGTAAATTGTATAGTATTATTGATATAATTAATAAATTGTAATAATGTTAATTTTTCAAAATTATTACATATAAATGTACATTTTTTATTATTTTTATATATATTAATATTTATTATTTTTTCATTTTTATTTTCTATATTTTCTATTTTTTGATTTTTTATTTTAATTTCTTTTTCTATTATTATTTTAATATTAATTTGTATATTAGATTTTATATATAATTTTATAAAATTATATATTTCTATAATTTTTTTTTTATAAAAATTTTTTTTATTGTATATTTTTTTTATTATATTCATATTATATTTTATTAAATAAATATATATAATTATATGTTATATATAATTTAAATCAATAAATTTTTTATTTATAAATTTTGAGGTAATCTTAATTATGTTTTTAAATAAAATACCTTCTGGTATTGATATACCTAATGATATTTTTGTTATTATAGAAATTTCTTATGGTAGTTCATTAATTAAATATGAAATTAATAGTAATTATAATTGTATTTTTGTAGATAGATTTGTTAACCCCCCAATTTTTTATCCTTTTAATTATGGATATATTAATAAAACGTTATGTAATGATGGTGATGAATTAGATGTTGTTTTAATAAATAATTATCCTATTATTGTAGGTTCAATTATACATTGTCGACCTATAGGTTTATTAAAAATGAAAGATGAATTTGGTAAAGATAATAAAATTATAGCTGTACCTAATTTTAATATATCTAATGAATATGACAATATTCATGATATATCTGATATTTCTAATTTTATTTTAGATAAAATATATTTTTTTTTTCAAAATTATAAAAATTTTAATAAAGATAAATGAGTTGAACTTGATAATTGATATTGTATTAGTAAAGCTAAAGATTATATATTAAAATCTATTAAAAATTATAAAAAATAAATTATTAATTTAATTAATTATACCTTCTTATATTTATTAAAATTAAGAAGGTATTTAAAAATTAATTTTCTTCTTCTTTGTTTTTATTTTTATTATTTATTTTAACCCCTATTATTCTTAGTATTAATATATATATATTTATAAAATCTAAATATAATAATAAAGCTCCTAAAATAGAATATTTAATTAATTGATTTTTATGTTTTAATATTATATTATTACCTATTTCTTTTAATTTTTGTGTATCTCATGCTGTTAATATAGTAAATATTATTACATTAATATATGATATTATTCATATAATATATGAATTTTGTAAAAATAAATTTAATATACTAGATATAATAATTCCTACTAAACACATTAATGATAAATTACCTATTTGAGTTAAATCTTTTTTTGTTATATATCCTCAAATACTCATTATAGCAAACATTATACTTGTTACTAAAAATGATATAAATATAGATGAATATGTATATATTAAAAATATACTTGATGTTGATAATCCTGTTAATATAGAATATATTATAAATAATATTATTGCGTTTTGTGCAGTTAATTTATTAATATAATTAGATAGTATTAAAACTATTATTAATTGAGATATTAATAATATAAATATAAAAAATTTATTAAAAAATATTAATTCTAATATAAATGGAATTTTAGTAGTATATCATGATATAAATGCAGTTAATAAAAGTCCTAAAGACATTCATCCATATACATTACTCATATATATAAAAAGATTATTTTTATTATTTCAGTCGTAATAATTATTATTATGTTTTTTCATTATTAATTTCCAATTAAATATATTATTTAATATATTTATTAAATCAATTTAATATTTTTTTTCAAGTTTTTTTAGATGTATATTTATTATAATTTTTATAATCTTTATTTAAAAAATTATGTTTTGAATTTTTATATATAATTATTTTTATTTTTTTATTTGTTATATTTTTTTTTAAATTATATATATCTTTTTTATTTATTATTTTATCATTTTTAGCATATATTCCTAGTGCTGGTATTTTTATTTTATTAATTAAATTTATTGGATGTATAGGATGTTTAGAATTTTTAATATTGTTTATTCTACCATATAATATAATAGAAGTTTTTATTGTTTTATTGTAATATGAATATAATCAAGCTATTCTTCCTCCTCAACTTAATCCTATTATTGCTATTTTATAATTTTTAAATTTTTTTTTTATTCAATAAATTAAATAATTTAAATTATTAATTACTTTTTTATCAGATAAATTATTTATTTTTTTTCTTAAATCATTAATATTTTTATTTAATTTTATATTTTTAATTTCAAAAAATAAATTTGGTGATATAGTAATATAATTATTTTTATTTAATTTTTTACATATATATTTTATATGATTATTTAAACCAAATATTTCATGTAAAATTATTATTATTTTTTTATTATTATTTTTTTTGTATGAACATAATATTGGTAATTTTTTTTTATTTTTAATTTTAATTAAATATTTTTTAAATATTATTTTCATATTTTTTTTAAAAATTTAAGAATATAGTTATATTATTATAAAAAATATTTTATATATATATATTTTGAATTTAATATATATTTATATTTTATATATATAAAATATTTATTATTCTATTTTTTTATCTATTAATGCATTAAATTTTTTTTTAAGTATATATTTACATTTATCAATTAGATTATTAATTTCTATTTCTTTTAATGTTTTTTTATTATCTTGTATAATTAAATTTAATGTAATATTTTTTTTTTTTAATTTTTGTAATTTATTATTTAAAAATATATTAATAATATTAATTTTTTTTATTTTTTTGATTTTTTTTAATGTATAAATTATTTTATATATAGATATTTTATTATTTATTATTAGAGTTATATCTCTTTCATTATAAGGAAATTTTGATATTTTTTTAATTTTATTTTTATTAGGATATATTATATATTTTAATTTTATTTCTAATAAAAATATAGGATATTTTATTAGTAAATATTTTTGTATTTTTTTATTAATCATTCCTATAAATCCAATTTTTTTATTTTTTATATATATATAAGCATTTAATTTTTTATCTAAAAAATTATATTTACTTTTTTTTAAATAAAAAAATTTATTTTTTTTTTGTTTTTTTAATAATAATTCTAAATCTCCTTTAATATCATAAAAATTAAATATATTTTGTTTTATATTTCAATTTTTTGTATTATTTAACCCGTATATTATTAAAGATATTTTTTTTTGAAATTTTATTTTTTTATTTTTTTTTTTATAACATGTACCTATTTCAAAAAATTTAATATTATTGTTTTTTCTTTTTGAATTATATATTATATTATTTATTAGTTCAGGTATTAATGATGTTCTTAAGATTGACATTTTTTTTAATATTGGATTTTTAATTTTTATATATTTTTTATTATTAAAAAATATATTTTCTAAAATTTTATTACTAAAATGAAAATTGATAATTTCTTTATATCCAATATTAGATAAAAATATTTTTATATTATTTATATTTTTTGTATATTGATTTTGTTTTTCTATTTTTAAAATATTTTTAATTTTTTTATTTTTAATATTTTTAAATCCATAAAATTTTATTATTTCTTCAATAAAATCTTCTTTTATATTTAAATCATATCTATTTTTGTGATGTAATATTAGTATATATTTTTTTTTATTTATAATTTTACAATTTATTTTTTTTAATATATTAAATATTATTTTTTTTTTTATTTTAAATCCTATTTTTTTATTAATTTCTGAAAAATTAATTTTAATTTTTTTTTTTTTTGTTTTATTAATTTTTATTGTTTTAAATAATATTTTTTTACTTTTTCAAATATTTTTTATTATATATGATGTTTTTTTTATTGATATATCTTGGATCTTTTTATTTATATTATTATTATATATTTGTAAATTAAATTTATTTTTATTATAGTTTTTTTTTATAAAATTTTTATTAAATAATATTGATATTAATATAATATTTTTTGTTTTGTAATTAGGAATAAATTTTTTATTATATTTTATATAATTTTTTATAATTATTTTTTTTTTAGTTGTTATTATTATATTTTTTTGTGATTTATTATATTTTTTTTTTATTTTTATAAATAATTTATTTTTTTTAATTTTATCATAATCTAAACACATATTTATGTGTCCAAATTCTATAGATGTATAATTAATTATATCAAAAATATTATTATTAATTATAAATCCCATATTTTCTAATCTATTATATATATAATTAGGTATAATTTTTTTATTATTATATTTTATATTTTTAATTATTATATATTTATAATTTTCGAAATATTTTATATTTTTTTTTGAAATTTTAATATTTAATTTATATTTATTATTTTTTTTTATATTTATTATAATTTTTTTTTCAATAAATTTTTTTTTAGTTAAAATACATATTTCTTTTGAAATATTATATATATTATTACATTCAATTCTATTATATGGAATATTAATTTCTAAAAATTTAATATTTTTATATGATTGTATATTATTATATAATAATAAAATATATTTATTTTTTATTTTTTGTTTTATTATTGTAAATATTTTATTTTTATTTATTTTTTTATATAAATTACTATTTAATCATATGTATTTATATTGTAAAATATTTTTTTTAAGTTTTATATTTAAATTTTTATTTAAATTATTTATTATAATATTTAAATTATAAATATTATTATTTATTTTTTTTATATTTATTATTTTAGTTTTAATATAATTTTGAGGTATGTAATTAATATTTGTTTCAAAACCATTTTTATTTAAAATATTTTTAATATTTTTTAAATTTAATTTATTGTTTATATATGTTTTAATTCATTTTATATAAAATTTCATTTTTTTTAAAATTGATTTAAGAATTTTATATTATTTTTATATAATGTTTTAATATTAGATATTTTATATTTTATCATTGTTAATCTTTCTATTCCTATTCCTAATGCTAATCCTGAATATTTTTTGTTATTTATATTTACATTTTTTAAAATTTTAGGATGTATTAATCCACAACCTATTATTTCAATTCATTTATTTTTTTTATTTTTTATATATATTTCTGCTGAAGGTTCAGTAAAAGGAAAATATGATGGAATTATTTTAAAATTAATTTTTTTTTCAAAAAACATTTTTAAAAGATTTTTTATTATATAAATTAAGTTACAAAAATTAATATTATAATCAACTAAAAATACTTCTATTTGATGAAACATAGGTGTATGTATTTTATCATAATCTCTTCTAAAAACACATCCTATAGATATTCCTTTAATAGGAGGTTTTTTGTTTTTCATAAATTTAATTTGTATACTAGATGTTTGTGTTCTTAATAATTTTTTATGATTAATTCAAAATGTATCTTTTTTTGATCTTGATGGATGATTTTTATTTATATTTAATGCATTAAAATTGTAATATGTATTTTCTATTTCTTTATTATTTATTGTTATAAATCCTAATTCATTAAAAAATTGTTCTATTTTATTAATTGAAATAGTAATTGGATGTAAATTACCATATAATATATTTTTTTTTCCTGGTAATGATAAATCAAAAAAAATATTTTTTTTTTGTTTTTTTTTTTTTAAAAATATTTTTTTTTTATTAATTAAATATATTAATTTTTTTTTAATTTTATTTATTTTTTTACCTATTTTAGGTTTATTTTTAATCGGTATATTATAAAATAATTTCATAATTTTATTAAAATATCCTTTTTTACCTAAATATTTAGTATAAATTTTTTTTAATAATTTAATTTTTTTTATTTTTTTTATTTTTTTTATTTTTTTTTTGATTTTATTTATTAAATTTAACATTTAAAATTTAATTTATTTTTTTTTTAATAATTAATATTAATTTTTTAAATAATATTTTATTTTTATTAATTATATTAGATAATATTTTTCTATTTATTTTTAATGATAATTTTTTTAAATTATTTATAAATTTATTATATGTTATACCATATTGTCTAACTTTTGCATTAATTTGCATAATTCATATTTTTCTAAAATATCTTTTTTTTTGTTTTCTATCTCTATATGAATATTGTCCTGCTTTAATTACAGATTGTTTAGCTGTTTTAAAACATCTTGATCTAGCTCCATAATATCCTTTAGATAATTTTAATATTTTTTTATGTTTTTTATGATTAATTTTACCTTTTTTAATTCTTATCATATTTAACCTTTTAGTTTATATATATGGTATGCATTTTTTTATTTTTTTGTTATTTTTGTTATTTATTATTTTTTTTTTTTTTAATTTACGTTTATAATTTTTATTTTTTTTTGTTAATATATGACGTGTATTTGAACGTTTAAATTTTATTTTTTTTAGAGAAGTAATTTTTATTCTTTTAATAATTGATTTAATAGTTTTAATTTTTATCATATTTAATTATTATTGTTTATTAGGTGTGAAAATCATTATCATTTGTTTATTTTCTATTTTATTATTAAAGAAATCTAATTGTGATATTTTTTTTAAATCTTTTTTGATTTCATTAAACATATTTATAGCTATATTTTTATGTATTATTTCTCTTCCTTTAAATCTTATAATAATTTTTATTTTATATTTTTTTTTTATTAAATTTTTAATTTTTTTAATTTTTATATTATAGTCATTTATATTAGTATTAGGTCTAAATTTTATTTCTTTAATAGTTAAAATTTTTTTTTTATTTTTTTTAAAATTTTTATTTTTTTTATATATAAATTTACCATAGTTTAATATTTTACATATTGGTGGATTTGTTTTAGAATTAATTTCTACTAAATCCATATTTAATTTTTTTGCTATATTTAATGCTTTACTAGTTTTTATTATTTTGTTTTTTTTTATATTTTTACCTATTATTCTTATTTTGTAAGATTTAATATTATTATTTATTTTAAATATATATCTTTTAGTATTGTTTTTATTAATTTTAATAATTTTCTCCTTTAAATATTTTTTTAGTTTTATTTTTTATTTTATTTATTAAATAATTAATATTTTTTAATTTATTCACATTTTTAAATGTGAATCTTATATTTATTTTATTTAAAAGTATTTCTTTATCGCCGCATATTATCATATAAGGTATTTTTTGTAAAGTATACTTTCTTATTTTAAAATTTATTTTTTTATTTTCAAAGTCTTTTATTATTCTTATATAATTATATTGTTTAAAAATTTTTAATATTTTATTTGTATATTTAATATGTTTTTTTGAAATATTTAATATTACTATTTGTATAGGTGTTAATCAAATAGGTAATTTACCATTATTTTTTTCTATTAATATTGCTATAAATCTTTCTAATGAACCTAATATAGCTCTATGTATAATTAATGGATTTTTTTTATTATTATATTTATTTAAAAATGTTAAATTTAATTTTTTAGGTAAATTAAAATCTATTTGAATAGTACCGCATTGTCATTTTTTATTTGATATATCTTTTAATAAAAATTCTATTTTAGGTCCATAAAATGCTCCTTCTTTTTTTTTTATTTTAAATTTTATTTTTTTTTTATTTAATAATTTAAATAATATTTTTTCTATTTTTTTTCATTTTTTTTTTGTTCCTAAATATTTTTTAGGTCTTGTAGATATATATATATATATATTGTTAAATTTAAAAATTTTATATATTTTTTTAATTATAAATATTGATTTTAGTATTTCTTTTTTAAGATATTTTTTTTGTAAAAAAATATGTGAATCATCTTGAATAAATGATTTTGTTCTCATTAGTCCTAATAATGAACCTGAAGGTTCATTTCTATGACATAATCCAAATTCTAATATTTTAATAGGTAAATTTTTATATGATTGAATATTTTGTTTAAATAACTTAATATGTCCTATACAATTCATAGGTTTTAAACATAATTTATTTTTTTTTTCATTAATATTAAATATATATTTTTTATAATTTTTAAAATGCCCACTTTTTTTTCATATTTTTTTAGGTATTAAATGTGCTGTTTGTACTTCTTGATAATTATATTTTTTTAATTTTTCTTGTATTAATTTTTTTATTTGATTTATTATAATTAATCCATTTTTTTTTCAAAATATAATACCTGGATTTTTTTTATCTATATAATATATATTTATATTTTTATTTATTGTTCTATGATCATTTTTAATAATAAATTTTTTCATTTTAATTTTTAATTTTATTTTTATTAGTATAATTTAATATATTTATAATTTTATATAAACAATTAATATTATATATATTATTATAATTATTTAATATAATTTTTATTTTTAATTTAAAATGTCTTTTAATAATCATTTGATATTTTCTTTATCTTTTTGTATTTTTTTTATAAAATATTTTAATTTTAATAATTTAAAAATAGATATTTGACATATAATTTTTTCTAGTTTATTATCTAGTTTATTACCTGATATTGATCATTTTAAGTCTTTTGTAGGTAATAAAATTATTTTTATTTCTTATTCTATATATAATTTTTTTGGTCATAGAAATATAACACATAGTTTAATATTTGTAATATTGTTATATTTATTTTTATTTAATTTAGTTAATTTAAAATTTATACCATTAGATATTAAATATGGATTTATATTAGGATATATTAGTCATATATTATCTGATATGTTTACATATAGAGGTGTTAAATTATTTTGACCTTTTAATATATATATAAAATTACCATTATATTTATTGTTTAAGAATAAGAAATTTGAATATTATTTTTGTGTTATATTTTTTTTATTATCTTTATTTTTAAATAGTTTATTATGTATATTAATTATATTTATAAAAAAAATTTTAAAATTTAAATAATGTTTATATTATATCAATCAAATGATTTTAAAATATTAAAATATATGTTTTTATATATTTATAAAAAAAAAAATATTTATATTAATCATAATAGTATTATATTAATATCAAATAATAATATATCTTTAAAATTAAAAACTTTTTTTAGTAAATATTTAAATATTTTTGCAAATTTTAAGTTTTTTTTACCAGCACAATTTATATGAAATTTATGTAAAAAATTTTTATTAAATATATCAGATATTAATTATTATAATAAATTTAATTTAATTTTTATTATAATGATTTTATTACCTAAATTAATTAATAGAAAAGAATTTTATATTTTAAAAAAATATTTATTAAATGATTATGATTGTAATAAATTATTTAATTTATCTGTTAAGATTGCTGATTTATATGATAAATATTTAGTATATAGATATGATTTATTAATGAATTGAGAAAAAAATATTTTAAATACTAAAATAGATAATTTAAATCAGATATGACAATCTATTTTATGAAGAAAAATAGTTAATTATTTTTTTTTAAAATTTAATTGTAAATTACATAGATCTAGAGTTTTATTAAAATTTTTATATATTTTAAAATTAAAAAAAAATAATTTATTTAAAAATATTTATAAAGATATTTTTATTTTTAATGTTAATAATTTACCTCCATTATATTTAGATATAATATATTATATTTCTAAATATATTAATATTCATTATTTTTTAATAAATCCATGTAAAGAATATTGATATGATATTAATTTATTTAATAATATAAATAATGATTTATTATATAATAGTTCTATATATAATATAAATTTTATGTTTTTATATTATAGTAAAATATTTGCTGAATATTTATATTTAATATTTAATTATAATATTTTAGAAATAAGTTATTTTAATAAAGTATTTAATAATAATATTTTAGATAAAATAAAAAAAAATATTTTATATTTTAACGATAAAAAATATAATAAAAAAATTAAGTATAATAATAAATATTTAGATAAATCTATTATTATAAAATCTTGTTATGGTTATTTAAATGAAGTTAATGAACTAAAAAAATTTTTATTAAAATTAATAGTAAAAAAAAAATATAAATTTAATGAAATTATAGTTGTATTTACAGATATTAATAAATATTATTTTTATATAAATTTAATTTTTTCAGATTTTAGATATAAAAATATAATTTCATATTTTATAATAGATGAAAATATAAATGATAAAAATTATATTTTTAATTTTTTTTTAAAAATATTAAATATTAAAGATTTAAATTTAAATACTTATGAATTTTTAAAAATTTTAAAAAATAAAATTATTTTAAATAAATTTAATATAGATAATAATGAATTAGAAATTTTATTAAATTTTATTAATAATATTAGTTTTTTAAGGGATATAAAAAATTTTATTTTTGATAAAATTTTATTTGATAAATTAAATAGTTCATGTTTAATTGATAATATAAAAAGTTTGTTATTAGGATATGCTGTTAATAAAAAATTTTTTATATGAAATAATATAATTAATTTTAATTTTATAAATAATAATTATTTTAATAATTTAATTGGTAAATTTTCACATTTTATTTTTAAAATTTTTTATTGAAAAAAGATTTTATTTAATAAATTTACATTTAATAATTGAATATTAATTTGTAGTGAAATTATTAATGATTTTTTTGATATTAATTTAATTAATAATTATTTTTTTTTAAATGATATATATTTAAATAATTTATTAAATGATTTTAATATTGTAAATTTTAAAAAAAAAATAGATAATAAATTATTTATTAAAATATTATGTATTTATTTTAAAAATAAAAATTTTAAACAATTTTCATTAAATAGTATAAATTTTAGTTCTTTTTTACATTTACGTTCTATACCATTTAAAGTGATTTGTATATTAGGTATGAATTTAAATGTTTATCCTAAAAGTATAATAAATTGTAATTTTGATTTAATGTATTTATATCCTAAAATTGGAGATAGAAATAAAATAGAAAATGAAAAATATATGTTTTTAGAATATTGTTTATCAGCTCAAAATATATTATATATAAGTTATTTAAATATGTCTTTAGATAATTTTAGTAAATGTTTTCCATCTATTTTATTAGATAATTTATTAAATTATATTAATAGTAATTTTAATTTTAATTTTAATTTAAATAAAAAAAAAATTTTTATAATTAATAATAATAATATTGTATTAAATAATAAAAATTTAAATTTAAATAAGAATATTATTTTTTATTATAAAAATATAAAAAAAAAATTTTTTTTAAAAGAATTACATAATTTTTGATTTAATCCTATAAAATTTTTTTTTAATTATTCATTAAAAATTAAATTTTATGAATTTGAAAATTTTTTAAAATTTAATTATTTAGATTTTAATATAAAAAATTTTTATTTTTATAGAAAAATTTTTATTAATTATTTATTAAATGGAAAGATTTTTAATAATAATTTTTTTTTATATTTACAGATGTTAAATTTAATACCTTTAGGAAATTTTGGTAAAATATTATGAAATATTGAAAAATATAAAATTATTAAAATTTTTAGTTGTATAAAAAATAAATGTTTATTATTTAAAGATTATAAATTTTCTATTTATATAAATAATATTAATATTTATGGATTTTTAAAAATTAATAAATTTAAATGTCATTATAAATGAATTCCTAAAAATTTAAATTTAATAGATGGTTTATTATTTTGAATTGATCATTTAATATATTGTTATTTAGGTGGTATGAAAGAAAGTATATTATATGGTTATAATAATATATTTATATTTAAAAAATTAAATTTTAATTTAGCTAAAGATATGTTATGTTTTTATATAAATGGATTTTTATATGGTATTAAATATCCTTTATGTTTTTTACCTAAATGTAGTAATTTTTTATTATTTAATATTTATGATTTTAATAATAATTGTATTTATAAGAATAATAATTTATATAAAATATTATTTTTTAAAATTAATAAAATTATGTATGGTAATAATTATTTTAATGGAGAATTAAGTAATTTATATATAGATTATTTAATAAAAAATAATTATATTATAAATTATAATATTATTTTTAATGAAGCTAAAAAATGATTATGTCCTATGTTAAAATTTTTAAAAATTAAATATTATTAATTTATGAATAAATTTAATGTTTTTAATTATTTAAATAGTATTTTGTATGAAAGTAATTTTATTGAATCTTCTGCAGGTACAGGAAAAACTAATATTATATCATTATTATTTTTAAGATTTTTATTAAATATAAATATTGATAAAAATTTTTATAATTTATTAATAAATAATATTTTAATAGTAACTTTTACTGATTTAGCTACATTAGAAATTAAAAAAAGAATATTAAATAATATAAGAAATTTAAAATTATCTTGTATTAATAAATATTGTATAGATAATAAAATTAAATATATTTTTGAATATATTAAAAATATTTCTAATATTATTAATAAATTAATACAATTAGAATATCAAATAGATAATTTTTCAGTATTTACTATACATGGATTTTGTAAAAAAATAATTTTTAGTAATTTTTTGGAATTTAATATAGATACTAATTCTAAAATATTATCTGATGAAAATAATTTTATTTATGAATTAATAATTTGTTACTGATATAAATATTTATCTGTTTTATCTGAAAATATTATTATATTAATAGTTAAATATTGATCAAATTATTATTTTTTATTTAAAGATATAATTATTTTTTTAAATTTTATAAAAATAAAATTTAATTTTAATATAAAAATTTATAATAATATTGAATTTTGTTATTATAATATAATTAATGTTATAAATAATTTTAAAAAAGAATGATTATTAAATAATAATTTTTTATATAAATATTTTTTATATTTTGAAGATAAAATTTTTAGCAAAAAATATTTAAATAAATTATTTATTAGTATAAATTTATGATCTAAAGAAAAAACTATAAATTTTAATATACCTAAGAATTTATATAAATTAAGTTATAGTTATTTATTAAAATTTAATAGTAAAAATTTTATTGATAAAAATTTTATATTTATTTATATAGATTATTTATTACTAAAAATTAAAGATTTATATAATTATATATTAATAGATTGTATAAATTTTATTAAAAAAAATTTAAGAAAAAATAAATTAGATAAATCTTTAATAAGTTTTAATGATTTAATATTTAAATTTAATTATATTTTAAATAATGATAATAAATTATTATTTATTAATTATATTAGAAAAAATTATCCAATTGTTTTAATTGATGAATTTCAAGATACAGATATTAATCAATATGATATTTTTTATAAAATATATATTAATAATATTTCATTATTTAAGACTAAAATTATTTTAATAGGGGATCCTAAACAATCAATATATTCTTTTAGAGGAGCTAATATATTTAATTATATTAGTATTAAAAAAGATATTAAATTTTTTTATACTCTTAATATAAATTGGCGTTCTTCTTTTTATTTAAATAAAAGTATTAATTATTTATTTAAAAAAATCAAAAATCCTTTTATATTTAAAAATATACCTTATTTAAAATTAAAATCTTATAAATATAATAAAGAATTATATATTTTAAATAAAAATATTATTGATTATTCTATAAAAATTTTTATTTTTAAAAATTTAAAAAATTTAAATAAGAAAAAAAAATTGGCTGAATATTGTGCTATTAAGATTATTAAATTATTAAATAATAATAAAAATTTTATATTAGATAAAAATTTAAATAAAAGAAATATTATTTTTTCTGATATTTGTATATTAGTTTATAGTAATTCAGATATTAATATAATTTTAGATATTTTTCAGGAATTTAATTTACCTATTTTATCAAATTTTAATAAAATTAATATTTTTAATACTTTAGAATCTAAAGAATTAATATGTATTTTAAGATCAATTTTATTTCCAATATCAAAAATAAATTTGAAGAATACTTTATTAACTTTTTTGTTTGGATTCAATATTTTTAATGTTAATGAATATATTAATAATAATAAAAATTATAATAATATTATAGAGGAATTTTATTTATATTATGATATTTGAAATAATTATAGTTTTTATTCTATGATTAAATTTATTTTAAATAGTAAAAAAAATATTTTAAATACATTAAAAAATAAAAATCAATATATATTAAATTTTATTCATTTATCAGAAATATTACAAAAAAAATATTTAAAATTAAATGATAAATTTTTATTATTAAAATGATTTGAAGATAAATTACATAATTTAAATGTTTTAGATTATAAATATAATATTAGATCATCTTTTTATAATATTGATTCAATTAATATTTCTACTATACATAAATCTAAAGGTTTACAATATAATATTGTTTGATTACCTTTTTTAATAGTACTTAAAAAAAATAATAAATTTTATTATTATCATAATCGTAAAAATTTTATTTTAAATATTGATTTATATAAAAATAAATTTAATAAAAAATTAATGTTAGAAGAGATATATTCTGAAGAAATGAGACTTTTTTATGTAGCTATAACTAGATCTATTTATCAATGTAATATTTTTATATATAATTTAGGTAATAAAAATATATTTTTTGATAGTATATATATTAATAATATTTTAGGTATTAATAAAAAATATAATTTTAAAAAATTAAAATATTTTATAAAGAAAGAATTTAATTTTAAATTTATATATATTAAAATAATTAATATAAATAATTTTATTAAAAAAAAAATATTTTATTATTTTAATTTATTAAATAAAATTAAGGATAAAAATATTTATAAAAATTTTAATAATATTTTATATAAAAATATTTTTAATTATTCTAATATAAAAAAAAGAATATATTTTAATAAAAATAAAATAAAATATTTATATAAAAATATTTTAAATAAATGTAATAATAATAATATATTTTTACCAAGAGGAAAAAATATAGGTAATTTTTTTCATAATTTATTAGAAAATTTAAATTTTAAAAAAAAAATAAATATTGATTTTATATTATTAAAATTAAATGAATTTAATATAAGTAAAAATTTATTTTTTATAATAAAAAATATTATATTAAATTTATTAAATGTTAAATTAAAATATATAAATATAAATTTATATAATAAAAATATTAGTTATTTTTTTAAAGAATTTAATTTTTTTTTATATATTTCAAAAAAATTAAATTTTATTAATTATACAAATATTATAAATAAATATGATTTAATTTCTAAAAATTGTAATAATTTAGATTTAAATTTTAAATTATATGGATATTTAAATGGGGTAATAGATTTAATATTTGTTGTAGATAATAAATATTATATAATTGATTATAAAACTAATTGAATTAATAATCATTATACATTTTATAATAACATAAATATGTTTAAAATAATGTGTAAAAACAGATATGATATACAATATCAATTGTATTCTTTAGCTTTACATAAATTTTTAAAAATGAAATTAAATAATTATAATTATAATATTAATTTTGGTGGTATTTATTATATTTTTTTAAGAGGTTTATTTTTAGATACAAATAATATTAGTATAACGGGTATTTATTTTATCAAACCTAAATTTAAATTAATTAATAAATTAAGTAAATTTTTTAAAAAAAAGAAAATATTTTATGAAAAATAAAGTTAATAAATTTTTATTAAATGCATTAGAAAATAAAGAAATGAATTTAATTGATATTTATTTTTCTAAATTATTTGATTTTAATAATAATTTTAGTTGTGTTTATATATTATTTTCTTCTTTAATTAGTCTTTCTAATAGAAAAGGACATGTTTGTTTATTTTTAAATGAAATATTAAATAAAAATTTTTTTTCAAATTATATAATTGATTTTTTATATTTTTTTTTTAATAATTATTTAAGTTTAAATAAATGTATAAATTTAATGATAAATAATAATATTATTAGTATTTGATATAATAAAATTTATACTCCTTTAGTTTTATATAATAATAGTATTTATTTATATAAATTTTGATATTATGAAAATTATGTAGTTAATTATTTAAATAAAAATATTTTTATTAAATTAAATAAAAATATATGTTTATTAAAATTAAATTATTATATAAAAATTTTTAATATTAATAAATATTTTAAAAATATTATTTTAAATATTTTATTTAATAAAATTACAATTATTTCAGGTTTTCCTGGTACTGGTAAAAGTATATTTATAATTAAATTAGTTATAATTTTATATAAAATATTTAATTTTAATTTTAGAAATGATATTGTAATACTTTCTACAACTGGTAAGTCATCTGTTTGATTAACTAAATATTTAAATAATATTTTAAATGAATTAAATATTAGTGATAATTTTAAAAAAAAATTACCTAATAAATGTTATACTATACATAAATTTTTAGGTTTTAATTATAAAAATAATTATATAAATTTTAATAAATATAATAAAATTATTACTAATTATTTAATAATTGATGAAAGTTCTATGGTAGATTTGATTAATATGTTTAATATTTTATCTTCATTAAATGATTATACAAAAATAATTTTTGTTGGTGATAATAATCAAATTGGTTCAATAGAACCTGGATCAATTTTTAATGAAATTGGTAATTTTATATATAAAAAATGTAAATTAAATAATTATTATAATTATTTTTTATATTATAAAGATATTTTTTATTTATTAAAGAAAAATTATCGTTATAAAAAAAATAAAAATTTAAGTTTATTTTTAAATTTAATTAAAAATAAAAATTTTAATAAATTAGATAAATTTTTATTAAATAAAAATTTTTCATCTAATATAAATTTTTATGATTCTAATAAATTTAATTATAAATTTTTTTTAAATTTATGTATAAATAAATATTTTAATTATATAAATTTCATTAGAAAAAAATTCAATAAAAAAAATTTATTATATTTTTTTAATAAAAATCAAATTATTTGTTTATTAAAAAATACTAAATATGGTATTTTTTTTATAAATAATTTTATTAATAGATATTTAATAAAAAATAATTTAATTAAAAATATATATTTTAATAATGAAATTAATAATTATTGTGGAGAACCTATTTTATTTACTAAAAATAATTATGATTTAAAATTATTTAATGGAGATTTAGGTTTTTTTGTTTTAAATAAAGATAATAAATTAAGAATAATTTTTAATGATTTTAAGAATTATTTTCATCCTTATGTATTAAATAATACATGAATTAATTCATGAGCTATAACAGTTTATAAATCTCAAGGTTCTGAATATGATAATGTTTTATTTGTTTTACCTAATGATTTTAGCTATTTATTAAATAATAATATTATATATACTGCAATAAGTAGAGCAAAAAAAAATATAATTATATATGGTAAAATTGATATTTTAATTAAAAGTATTGAAACAGATAATTTAAAATTTAATAATATTATTAATAGATTAAAAATTTTTTAATTTATTTAATATTTTTAGATATATAAATAGATATTAATTCTAAATCATTTCATGATAATTTATTTATTTTTTTATAATTTATTTCATATATATAAAAAATATTTATTATTTTAATTATATTTTTAATATTATTTATTTTTTTTATATTTTTTATAAAATAATTAAAAATAATATTTAAAATAAAATATTTTTTAATGTTTTTATTTTTTAATTTATAAAAAATTTTTATAATAGATTTTATTTTTTTTTTGTTTATATATATTATTAAATATATAATTTTTTTATTTATTTTTTTATTTTTATATATTATATTATTTTTAAATTTATTATTTAAATCTATAATAATTGAATTTTTTTTTTTTATTATATTTTTTATATTAATAAAAATTTCGAAATTAAATAATATATATATATTTTTTTTATTTTTTATATTAAATATATATTTATTACATAATAAATTAAAATTTTTTATATTTTCTATAATATTTATAATTATAAATTTATTTTTAAATAAAATATTTTTATTTATAATTTCAATTGTTATAATATTTCAATTAAATTTTTTATTTATAAAAAAATTATATATTTTAATATTTTTGATTTTTTTTTTTATTATTTTTAATAAATTATTTTTATATATATTTTTTTTTTTTATATTATTTCCTATTAAGTAATAATATTTATATTTTATTATATTTTTATACATAAATAATTTTATTAAATTACAAAATTTATTAATTTATTTTTTATATATATAATATTTTTAATTTTTTTATTAATTAAAAATTTATTTATTAAATTATTTTTATATATTTTTTTTATTATTTTTTTTTTTTTATAATTTTTTTTAGTTTTAATTATAAATTTTTTTTTCCCATTGATTTGTATTATTATTTTAATTTTATTATATTTATTTATATTTTTTATAGAATATTTTGGTCATGTTGTATAATCAATAATTTTTTTATTTTTTATTTTTTTTCATAAATAAAAACTTATATGTGGTGTAAATGGATATATTAATATAATAATAATATTTATACATTTTTTATATAAATTTAAATTTTTTTTATTATTTAAAATTAAAAAATTATTTAATTTTTTAATAAATTTCATTATTTGTGATATTGCTATATTTAATTTGAAAGATTTAATATTTTTTGTAACTTTATATATTGTTATATTTAAATTATATTTAAGTTTTTTATATTGTATTTTATTTATTTTTTGTTTTTTATTTTTTATTATTTTATAATTTTTAAAATTTAATACTATTTTTCATATTTTATTTAAAAATCTATAACAACCTATAATATTTTTATCATTTCATATTAAGTTTTTTTCTATTGGTGACATAAATATTATAAATAATCTTAATGTATCTGATCCATATTTTTTTATTATTTTATTAGGATTTATTCCATTATTTTTAGATTTTGACATTTTTTTAAATCCATTGTATATCAATTCGATATTTTTTTTTTTATATAAATATTTTATTTTATTATTTTTTTTTATTTTTATTACATTATTATAGTTAATTCATTTTTTTTTTTTTTTTTTAATAAAATAAAATGTTTTAGATAATACCATACCTTGACATATTAATTTTTTTACAGGTTCTTTATATTTGATTAATTTTAATTTTTTAAAAAATTTATTTATAAATCTTAAATATATTAAATGCATGGTAGCATGTTCTATACCACCTATATATAAATCTATTGGTAATCAATAATTTGCTTTTTTTGTATCAAATATTGAATTTTTATTTAAAGGTGATGTATTTCTAATATAATATCAAGATGATTCTAAAAAAGTATCTATAGTATCTGTTTCTCTTTTTACTTTTTTATTATTTAGTTTTATATTTATTCATTTTTTATTTAATTTTAAAGGATTTAAATTTTTATTATTAATATTAATATTTATAGGTAATTTAATTGGTAATTTTTTTGTTTTAATTGGTAAATATTTTTTTTTTATATAAACAATAGGTATTGGTACTCCTCAATATCTTTGTCTTGATATAATTCAGTCTTTTAATTTAAATATTGTTTTTTTTTTTATGTTTTTATTTAAAATATAAAAAATTTTTTTTTTTAATTTTTTTATATTTAATTTATTTAAATTATTATAATTTTTTAATTCTGATTTATTTTTTATATTTAAATTATTTTTTATTGCAAATTTATATTGTTTTTTTATATTATAAGGTGTTAATAATATTACTTTAGTATTATATAATTCTTCTGTAAAATTAGTAATAATAATTGGTATTTTTTTTAATGTTATTGGATTTATAACAAATAATTTAGTTTTTAATAAATTATATTTTTTTTTATATATATTATTTTTATTAAATTTATTAATTATTTTTTCTTTATTTTTTATTATTTTATGTTTTATTGAAATACATATATGTGTTGTGAATATTATTAATTCTAATTTATTAGTAAATATTTTTATTTTTTTATTTATTGGTTTAATTATAAATTTTATTTTAAAACCTTTATATTTACCTATTCAATTAATTTGCATATTTTTTACTTTTTTAGGTCAATATTTTAAATATTTTATATCTTTTAATAGTTCATTTGAATATTTAGTAATTTTTATAAATCATTGTGAAATATTTTTATTAATTATATTAGTATTACATCTTCAACATTTATTTTTTATAACTTGTTCATTTGCTAATACAGTTTTATCATTAGGACATCAATTAATAATATCTTTTTTTTTATATATCATTTTTTTTTTTAGTAATTTTATAAATAATCATTGTTCTCATTTATAAAAATTTGATTTACATGTAGTAATTTCTTTATCTCAATCATAACTCATACCTAATGATTTTAATTGTTTTTTCATATATTTTATATTTTTTATAGTTCATTTATATGGAGATAATTTATTATCTATAGCAGCATTTTCTGCTGGTAATCCAAATGAATCTCATCCTATAGGATGTAAAACATTTTTATTTTTTAATCTTTTATATCTGCTAATAATATCACCAATTGTATAATTTCTAATATGACCTATATGTAATTTACCTGAAGGATATGGAATCATACATAAACAATAGTATTTTTTTTTATTTTTATTTATTTTAGTTTTAAAAATTTTATTTTTATATCAAAATTTTTGTATTTTTTTTTCTATTTTTTTATGATTATATTTTTTTATTTTCATTTTATTTAATTAAATTTTATTATTTTTATTATATATAAATGTTTTATTATTTTTATATATAATTCTATTGTATATAAAATATTTTATATTTTTAATAATTATTAATATATTTTTAATTAATTTATGTATTTTTTTAAAAAAATTAAATTTATAATTTTTATATATTAATTGTTTATTTATATATAAATTATTAAATTTATTTTTAATTTTAATGTAATTATTAATTTTAATTTTATGTTTTATTCTTAATATTGAATAATTTGGTGTTTTTATTTTTTTATTTGGTATTATTATAATTTTAATATTTTTTTTTTTTATATTATGAAAAAAGAAATTTTTTTTTTTTAATAAATAATATGCTATATTAATAGGTACTGTTATATGAATTTCTTTAGTATTTTTTTTAAGAGATTTTTCTTGTATTATTCTTAATATTAAAAGTGATAAAGATTCATTATTTCTTAATATTCCATTTCCTTTACATCTAGGACAAATATAATAATTAGATTCTTTTAATGAAAGATTTAATCTTTGTCTAGACATTTCTAATAATCCAAATTGTGATATATAACCAATTTTTGTTTTTGCTTTATCTTTATTTATAATTTTTTTAAATTTATTTTCTATTATTTTTGTATTTGTTATATTCATATCTATAAAATCTATTACTATTAATCCTCCTAAATTTCTTAATATTAATTGTTTAGATATTTCTTTTATAGCTTCTAAATTAGTATTAAATGCTGTAATTTCTATATTATTAGCTTTATTATATTTTGAAGAATTAATATCAATTGATATTAAAGCTTCAGTATTATCTATAATAATTGATCCTCCTGATGGTAATTTTACTTTTCTTTTAAAAGCTGATTCTATCTGAGATTCAATTTTAAAATAACTAAATAATGGTATTTCTTTATTATAAAATTTTATTTTATCAATAAAATCTAATTTTCTTAATAATTTAATATTTTTAATTGATAATTTATATATTTTATAATTATCTATTATAATTTCTTTAATATCTTTATTTAAATGATCTCTAAATATTTTAATAAATATATTATTTTGTTTATATATTAAAATAGGATTTTTTTCTTTTTTAAATTTTTTTTTTATATTTTTTCAATTTTTTAATATTAATGATAATTCTAATTTAAATATTTTTATTGATTTTCCTAGTCCTGCTGTTCTAATTATTAATCCCATATTTTTAGGTATTTTTAATTTTTTTATTATTATTTTAATATTTTTTCTTTCTTTACCTTCAATTTTTTTTGATATACCAAATTTTTTTTTTTTATTGGGCATTAATATTAAATAACTTCCTATTAAATTAATAAATGTTGTTAATGTTGCTCCTTTTTTTCCTATAGAATCTTTAGTAATTTGTATTATTAGTTCTTGTCCTTTATATAAATTTTTTATATTTTTAATATTTTTTTTATTTTTTTTGAAATATTTAGAAGATATTTCTTTTAATGGTAAAAAACCATTTTTTATATCTCCATAATTTATAAAAACTGCTTCTAAACTAGGTTCTAATCTACTAATTTTACCTTTATATATATTTGATATTTTTTTTTTATATTTTTTATTTTCTATATTTAAATCATATAGTTTTTTATTATTTATTAATGCTATTCTTAGTTCTTCTTTATGAGAAGCATTTATTAACATTCTTTTCATATATTTATTGATTTTAATTAAATAATTATTAATTTATTAGTATATAATTGTATTATTTATTTATAAATATTTTATAATATTTAATATAATAAATTTTAAAAATATATAATGTATAAAAAATTTTTTTTAAGTTTTATTAAAATAAATATTAATAATTTAAATCAAAGAATAGACAATTTTTTATTTAGTAAAATAAAGAGTTTATCTAAATCTAAAATATATTCTTTAATTAGAAAAGGAAATATAAGAGTAAATAATAAAAGAATTTCTTATAAATATAAATTAAATATTAATGATATTTTGAGAATACCTTTAATTTCTTTTAATAAAAATATTAAAAATATATTTTTAAGTAAAAAAATAGTTAATAAATTTAAAAATAGAATAATTTATGAAGATAAATATTTAATTTTAATTAATAAAATTTCTGGAATTAGTGTTCATAGTGGAAAAAATATTTATTGAAATTTAATTAATATTTATAGAAATTTAAATATAAAATATAAATATTTAAATTTAATTCATAGACTTGATAAATATTCTTCTGGGTTTTTATTATTGTCTAAAAAAAGAAATATTTTAATTAAATTAAATAATGATTTTAAATTACATAATATTAGAAAAAAATATATTTTATTAGTTTATGGTTATTGATCTAAAAATATAAAAAAAATTAGTAATTTTTTAGTTAAATATAATAATAGAGGTTATGTATATAAATATAAAAAAAATAATTTTAGTAAATTTAAAAAAGCTATAACATATTTTAAAATTATAAATTATATTGGTAATTTTACTTTATTAGAAGCTGAACCAATTACTGGTAGATTTCATCAAATTAGATTACATACTAGTTTTTTAGGATTTCCTATTTTATTTGATAATATTTATGGTAATAAATATATAAATAATAAATTTTATATTTATAAAGTTAGTAGATTATTTTTACATTGTAATTTTATTTCTTTTTTACATCCTATATTAAATAAAAGATTAAATTTTTTTTTAAAATTAGATGATGATTTATGTTATATTTTATATAATATTAAATATAAATTTAAAAATTATAGGTATATAAATGGCAGTTCAAAAAAGTAAAAAAAGTAGATCTAAAAGAGGTAGTCGTAGATCACATTTACATTTAAGTTATCCAGTATTATTTTTTAATAAAGTAAATAATAAATATAATTTATATCATCATGTTAATGATGATTATTTATTAAATATAAAAAAAAGGAATAAATAATATATATATATTTTTAAAAAATTTTTTCTTTATTTATATTTAATATATATAAACATATTATATATAATAATATTGTATATATTATTAATAATATAATTTTAGTTAATCTTAAATATATATTATATTTAATAAAGATTTCTTCTAAATTTTTTGTTATTATTAATAAAAATATTGATATTATTATATTTGATATAATTGTTTTTATTATGAATGTTTTTCATTTATATTTATGTTTAAAATTTTTATTTTTTAATTTTAAATATAGTAATATACTATTTATATAATAAGTTATACATATTGATATTGCTATACCTGTATATTTAAATATTTTTATAGTAAATATATTAATTATTTGTGAAATTATTAAAGTTAATATTGAAATTTTATTAGGTGTATTAATATTTTGTTGTGAATAAAAACATGGAATTAAAATTTTAGTAAAAATTAAACCAGTTAATCCTATTGAATGTATTATTAATATTTTAGATGTCATTAATACATCTAAATATTTAAATTTACCATAATTAAATAAAGATATAATTAATAATTTAGATGTAATTATAAAAAATATAGATATTGGAATACTTAATAATATTATTATTTGAAAATATTTATCTATTAATTTATTATATCCATTCATATCTTTTTTATTATATTTATCAGATAATTTAGCTAATAAAATTGTACTTGTTATAGTTCCTAAAATACTTAATGGTAATTCAATTAATTTATCTGCATAATATATTCAAGATATAGATCCTTCTTTTAAGAAAGATAATAAATTATTATTAATAATTTGTGAAATTTGATATATAGATACTCCAAATATTGTAGGTATAATTTTTTTTATTATTTTTATAATTTCTATATGATTAAAATTAATGTTTTTAAAATTAATTTTAATTGGTATTTGTTTTATATATATTTTTTGTAAAGTTAATTGTATTAATCCTCCTATTATTATTGCTATACTAAGTGATAAAATTTGATTTTTAAAAAATTTACTAAAGAATATACTGAAAATTATAATACTAATATTAGTTAATAATGGTATAGATATTATAGGATATATAATATTTCATAAATTTAATATTGAAGCTAAAAAATAAGATAATGATATTAATATTATAAATGGTATTGTATTTCTAAATAATTTGGCAGTTAATTTAAATTTTTTATTATTTTTTATAAATCCTGAAGAAGTTAAGTATATTATTTTTTTTGAAAAAATTATAGAAAATATTGTAATTGTTAATAAAGTTATTACTAATAATATATATATAGTACTAATTAATTGTTCAATATGTTTTTTTTTTTTTTTTATTTTGTATTTACTTAATATAGGAATAAATATATATGATAATGTTCCTTCAGTTAATATTTTTCTTAATAAATTTTGTATTTTTAATGATGAATAAAAAGCATCTGTTGTCATATTTATACCAAATTTATTAGCTATTATTATATCTCTAATAAAACCTATTATTTTAACTATACATGTTAATGAACTTATTTTAATTATATTAAATAATATATTCATATTAATTTTATTAAAAATTATTTTTATTTTATTTATAAAATTATTTAAATATTATATATTTAATATATAAAAATTATTTTATAGAAAATAATTTAAATATATAAATTTTATTTATATTTTTTTAATTTTTTTTTTAATAAATAATATTATTTTTTTTATTATTATTTTTTTAGTTATATCAATATATTTAAATAATTTTATTTTTTTTAGTAAATTTATTAAATTTAATTTTAAAATATAATTTTTTTTTTTTTTATTATAAAAGGATAATATTATAAATAAAATTCCTTTTATTATTATTGTATTACTATCTCCATTTATTATTATTTTTTTTTTTATTTTATTAATTTTTAATCATATATTATTATAACATCCATATATAATATATTTTTTTTTTCTTATATTTATATTATTTAAAGGTAATTTTTTACTTAAATATATAATATAATTTATAGTTTCTTCTCAATTTTTACATAAATTAATTTCTTTTATAATTTTTTTTTTCATTAATTAAGTAAAATATTTATTTTAATTTTATTTAATAATTTTAATTGTTTTTTTTAAGTAATAAATAAATGTTTTTATATCTTTTTTAGAATTATATATAGCTAATGATAATCTACACATTCCTGATGTTTTGTAAAATTTCATTATAGGTATAGAACATTGATTTCCTATTCTTATACATATTCCAAATTTATTTAACAAAAATCCTATATCATAACAATGACAATTTGTTATATTAAAGGATATTATGCCTATTCTAGGTTTAGACCCATAAATTTTAATTTCTGGTAATAATTTTAATTTATTTAATGTATATTTAGTTAATTTTTTTTCATATTTAATTATATTTTTTATTTTTATATAATTTATATATTTAATAGCATATTTTAAACTTATTATTGATTCTATATTATAAGATCCTGGTTCAAATTTTCATGGTGTATTAATTAAATTAATTTTTTTTATTTTATTATTTTTTATATATATATTAGATATAGTTCCTCCTCCAAATTGATTTGGATATAAATTATCTAATAATTTTTTTTTTCCATATAATATTCCTATTCCATTTAATGAAAACATTTTATGTCCTGAAAAAATATAAAAATCACAGTTTATTTTTTGTATATTAATTTTTATATGTGAAATTGCTTGTGAACCATCTATTATAGTTATAATATTATTTTTTTTAGCTATTTTAATTATTTTTTTAATTGGATTAATAGTTCCTAAAACATTTGAAATGTGTGTTATTGATAAAATTTTGGTGTTTTCATTTATTAAATTTTTAAAATTTTTTATATTTAATTTTCCATTTTTTTTTATTTTTATTATTTTTAATTTTAAATTTAATTTTTTTGATATAAAAAATCATGGAGCTATATTTGAGTGATGTTCCATCATAGTTATAATTATATTATTATTTTTATTATAATTATTTGTTATTAATATATTAGATAAAATATTTATTCCTTCGGTAGAATTTTTTATAAAAATTATTTCTTCTGGTGATTTAGCGTTAATAAATTTAGAAATATTTATTCTTATTTCTTCAACTATATTTGTATTAATATTACTTAATGTATATATTCCTCTATTTATTGAAGAATAATTATTTTTTAGAAATTTATTTATTGATTTAATTACTATTTTAGGTTTTTGTAATGTAGTAGCATTATCTAAATATATTATTTTTTTATTATTTATTTTTTTTTTTAATAATGGAAAATCATTTTTAATTTTTTTAATATTTAAATTCATTTTTATTTATTTAAAATGTTTTTAATAATTTTATATATAATATTTTTAAAATATTTTATTTTTATATATTTTATTATATTTATTAAAAATGATATAGATATTATTTTTTTTATATTATATATATTTATACCTCTATTTAATAAATAAAATATTTCTTTTTTATTAATATTATTAATAGTTGTATTATGAATACATTTATTTTTTTTATTAAATAATTTTATTTTTGGTTGACTAATAATTTTAAAATTTTTAATGATGTGTAAATTATTATTAATTAAATTTGATTTAGAATATTTAGCATTTTTTTTAATTATTAATTTATTTTTTAATATAAATATACTTTGTTTATTTATTAAACATTTATGTTTATATAAACTTTTTGATTTTTTTGATTTATGTATTATTTTATTTTTAAAATAAAATTTATTTTTATAATTTGGTATTGATATATTATATATTATTAAATTAGATTTTTTATTTAAAAAATATTTACATTTATTTTTTAATATATTTATATTGTTATATAAATTAAATATTTTTAATTTAGATTTTTTTTTTATGTTAAATATATATTTATATTTATATGTTGATAATATATTATTTAATTTTAAAATATTAAAATAATTTAAATATGATTTTTTATTTATATTTATTTTATAATTATAAATAAGATTATTTTTTTTATAAATATTTATATATTGTTTAATAATAGATATTTTTGAATTTTTTTGTATTAAAATATATATTTTATTATAATTATTGTTTTTTATGTTATTTATTAAAATAAAATGTATAAATTTTTTAATTTTTATATTTTTAAATATATTAATATTAATTATATTAAGTTTATTTTTTATAATAAATTTTATTTTTAGTATTTTTTTTATTTTTTTGTTAGTATAAAAAATATTTTTATTTAATATAAATATTTTTATAGATTTTAATATTGAAAAAATTTTTATATATTTTTTAATTTTTTTTTTTTTTATATTAATAGTTTTTAATATATATTTAATTTTTTTTTTATATATCATTTTAAATTAATTTAAATTATAATTATTAATTATTTTATTATTTTTTAATAAATGTATATAATTTGGTTTTGTATATTTTATTAATTTTTTATTATGTGTAATAATTAAAAAAGATTTATTTTTTTTTTTAAGTTTATTAATTATTAAAATAATTTTTTTTATTGTATTTTTATCTAATCCTGAATCTATTTCATCTAAAATTATTAATTTAGGATTTAATAATAGAATTTGCAAAATTTCATTTTTTTTTTTTTCACCTCCTGAAAATCCTGTATTTAATGATCTATTTAATAAATTTTTAGAAAAATTAATTTTTTTTATTTTTTTATATAAAATTTTTTTAAATTCTATTATATTTAATGTTTTTTTATTATTATATTTTCTTATTGAATTAAATGATTTATATAAAAAATATTGATTGTTTAACCCTGGTATTTCTATATTATTTTGAAAAGATATAAATAATCCTTTTTTAGCTCTTTTATCAATTGATATATTATTTATATTTTTATTTTCAAATAAAATTTTTCCTTTAGATATTATATATTTTTTTTTACCAGCTATTGTTAAAATTATAGTACTTTTGCCTGATCCATTTTTTCCTATTAAAATATGTATTTCTCCTTTTTTTATTTTTAAATTTATATTTTTAATTATTGTTTTTTTTTTTATTTTTATTTTTAAGTTTTTAATTTTTAATAAGCACATGTTTAATTTAAAATTAATTTTATAATTTTTTTAATAATATTTCTTTAACTTCTAAATAAAAATTTAATGGTAATATTTTTAATATATTTTCACAAAACCCATTAATAATCATTATTAATGCATTTTTTTTTTTAATACCTCTTTGTAATAAAAAAAAAATTTGTTCTTTTTTTAAATAATTTGAATATGTTTCATGTTCTATTATAGAATTATAATTATTTGATTCTATTATTGGTATTGAATATATACTGCATTTGTTACTTAATAATAAAGAATCACATTTAGTAAAATTTTTTGATTTATATGATTTTTTATTAATTTTTATTAAAATTCTATTTGTATTTTTACTATTATTTAATGCTATATTTTTTGAAATTATTAAGGATTTAGTTTTTTTTCCTATATGAAATATTTTTGTACCTGTATCAGATTGTTGATTATCTTTAGTAATTGATATTGAGTAAAAATTACTTGAACTTTTATTACCTAATAATATTGAACTTGGATATTTTCAATTTATATAAGATCCTTTTTCAATTTGTATTCAAAATATATTACTTTTATAACCTAAACATAATGCTCTTTTAGTTGCAAAATTTAAAATACCTTTTTTTTTATTTAAATTATTATTAAATCAATTTTGTATAGTAAAATATTTTATTTTAGATTTTTTTTTTAATATTATTTCTACTACTCCAGAATGTAATTGATTTTTTTTTTTTATTATTGCTGTACAACCTTCTATATAATTTAAATATGTATTTTTTTCTAATATTATTAATGTTCTTTCAAATTGTGCTAAATTTGAGTTATCTATTCTAAAATATGATGATAAATCTATTGGACATTTTATATTTTTAGGTATATATATAAATGTTCCATCTGAGAATATACATGTATTTAATATAGAAAAAAAATTATCATTCATAGGAATAGATTTAAACATATATTTTTTAATTAATTTAGGATAATTTTTTACAGCTTTACTAAATGAACAAAATATTATTCCTAATTTAGATAATTTTTTTTCATATGTAGTATTTATTGAGATACTATTAATAATAGTATCTATACCTATATTTTTTTTATATATTTTAATAGTTTTTAGTATATTTTTAATATTTTTTTTTTTTATTACAGGACTAGAATAATATTTATATTTTTGATATTTTATTTTAGGATATTTACCATTAAATCATTTAGGTTCTTTTTTTTTAATTCATAGTTTATATGCTTTTAATCTTATATTTAACATTCAATTTGGTTCATTACGTTTTTTAGATATTTTTTTTATTATTTTTTTATTAATCCCTTTTTTAAAATTATTATATAAAATTTTATTATATAAAAAAATTTTTTTTGTTTTTTTTTTATTGTTTTTTTTTTTATTCATAAATTATTTAATTTTATATAATTTTATTATATATAATCTTTACATTTTTTATTTAAAGATATTTTTTTTATATTATTTAAAGTAATTTTTGATATTTCTAATAAAGATTCTTTAGTTAAAAATGCTTGATGACCAGTTATTAAAACATTATTATATGATAATAATATATTAAATGTATCATCTTTTATTATTTTATTATATTTATTTTTAAAAAAAATATTTTTTTCTTTTTCATATACATCCATAGCTATAGCTCCTATTTTATTTTTTTTTATAGCTTTTATAATTGATTTTGAATTAATTAATTCACCTCTACTAGTATTAATTATTATTACATTTTTTTTCATTTTTATTATATTTTTATAATTAATCATATAATGATTATTTTTATTATATGGACAATGTATAGTTATAATATCTGAATTTTTATATAAAAAATTTAAAGATGTATATTTAGCATTATATTTTTTTATAATAGGATATTTGATTATATCAAAAACTAATATTTTCATTTTAAATCCTTGTAATATTTTTATTAATTTTTGACCAATTTTACCTGTTCCAATAATTCCTATAGTTTTTTTATATAAATTAAATCCAATTAAATTATTTAAATCAAAATTTTGATTTTTAGAATTTTTATATGATATATATATTTTTCTACTTAAATTTAAAATTAAACCTAAAGTATATTCAGCAATAGATCTAGGAGAATATGATTTTACATTTATTACTTTTATATTGTATTTTTTAGTTAAATTTAAATTAACATTATTAAATCCTGTACATCTTAAAGCTATAGTTTTTATATTATATTTTTTAATTTTTTTTATAATATTAGAATCATATGCATTATCATTTACAAATATACATATATGATTAAATCCTTTAGATTTTTTAACAGTTTTAATATTTAGTGATTTTTTATAATATTTTATTTTAAATTTAAATTTTTTATTAATTTTGTTAAAAATTTTTATTTCGTATTTTTTAGAACTATAAAATAATATTTTATTCATTTTAATATTTATATATATATTATAATTAATAATATTATATATATTAAATTTATTAAAATATATATAATTTAATTATTTATATTTTTTAAAAAATAATTTATATTTATATTATATATATTTAAATTAATAAAAATAATTTTAATTATTTAAAATATAATAAAATATTAATTATTTATTTAATTAATATATTTATTTATATATATATTAAAATTAATATTTTATATTTTTATATTAAAATAGTTAATTAATAAAAAAATTTTTTAAAATGTTTATAGCATGTTTTGATTTTGGAATGAAACATATAGGTGTAGCTATAGGACAATTTTATACAAAAACTGCTAATCCTTTAATAAGTTTAAATGCTAAAAAGGGTATACCTATAAATTGATTAGAAATAAAAAAGATTATTGATATTTGATTAATTAAAAAAGTTGTTATTGGTTATCCTATAGAATATAATAATGAAAATAATAATAAAATATTTATTAGTTATATTAATAAATTTGCTAAAATTTTAAATAAAAAATTTAATCTTAAAATTTTTTTTTCTAATGAAGCTTATACTTCATATGCTGCTCGTAATTTAATTAATAATAATTTTGATTTTTATAATTCTTTTTATTCTAATTATAATATACATTCTATATCAGCAGTTTATATATTAGAAATGTGATTAAAAAAAAATTGTTAGTTTTCATTTACTTTTAGATATATAATTAAATTAATAAAATCTTTTGGTAATTTAGAATTTATTTTTATTATATTATTATTTATTGGATGTTTAAATTTTAATATTGATGCATGTAACATTTGTCTTTTTATATTTTTTATTATTTTTGTAGTTTTTTTTGAAATTTTATATTTTTTAATATTTTTATTAGTATATATTTTTTCTCCTATTATAGGATGATTAATATAATTCATATGTGTTCTTATTTGATGTGTTCTACCAGTTTGTAATTTTATTTTTAATAATGTACAAAAATTAAATATTTTTATTTTTTTATAATGTGTAATTGCTTTTTTACCATTTTTATTTATTGACATTATAGTTCTTTTATATTTATTTCTTGATATAGGTTTATTTATATAACCATTATTTTTAATTTTACCAAAAACTATAGATTTATATATTCTTTTTATTTTATTTTTTTTTATTTGTTTAATTAAATTATTATAACTTTTAATACTTTTAGCAATTATTAGAAGTCCTGTAGTATTTTTATCTAATCTATGTATTATTCCACATCTAGGTATTTTTTTTTTTATTATTTTAGGATAATAATAAATTATTGAATTTAAAATTGTATTATTATAATTACCTGATCCAGGATGAACAATAGAATTATTTTTTTTATTTATTATTAAAATATATTTATCTTCATAAATTATATTAATAGGAATTTTAGAAGGTTTAATTTTTATATTATTATTTATTTTTTTAATATTAATAATATCATTTTTTTTAATTATTTTACTTTGTTTAGTTATTATAATATTATTTACATTTACACATTTATTTTTTATTAATTTAATAATTTTATTTCTTGAATATTTTTTTATATATTTTTTTATAGTTATATCTAGTCTTTTTTTATTAAATATATTTTTAATTTTTAAATTAATATTTTTCATAATTGTATATTAATTATAAATTTATAATTTTTATTCATTTTATTTACCTATACAAAAATTTTTAAATATATTATTAATTATTTTTTTTGAAGTAAATTTTTTTGTCCCTATTATTTGATTTAAGTATTTTTGTATTGAATATAATATTTTTGAAATTATATCTAGATTAGTTTTTTTAATATTTTTATTATTAATAATTTTTAATTTATTAATAGCTTTATTTATATTTTTTTTAACTTTTTTAATTAATAAAATATGTCTTTCGTTTGTATAAAATTTATTTTCAGTATTATTTATTTTTTTTATATTTTTTATTATTATTTTATATAAAAGGTTTATTCCTATTTTTTTTTTTATTGATATATTGATTATATTTAAATTGTTTTTTTTTCATTTTTTTGTTTTTTCATTTGTTAAATCTATTTTATTTCTGATTAAAATAAATATTTTATTTTTTTTGTTTTTTTTTATTATTTTTTTATAATATTTAAATATATTATTTTCTGAAATTTTTTTTGCATTAAATAAAAATATTATTATTTTAGATTTTTTTATTTCATTAAAAGTTTTTTTTATTCCTATTTTTTCTATTATATTAGAAGTTTTTCTAATACCTGTTGTATCTGTAATTTCAATATTAATATTTTCAATATTTATATAATCTTTTATTATATCTCTAGTTGTACCTGGTATATTTGTTATTATAGAATTTTTTTTATTAGTTAATAAGTTCATTAAACTTGATTTACCTGTATTAGGTTTTCCAATTATTGTTAATTTTATTCCTTCTTTTATAAATTTATTTTTTTTTATTTTTTTATAAAGATTTTTAATATTTATATTTATATATTTTATTTTTTTATAAATTAATTTAATATTTTTATATAATAATGGTTTTTCTGAGAAATTTATTATTTTTATAATTTTTATATTAATATTGTTTATGATTTTTATATTTTTTTTAATTATTTTTGAAAAATTACCTTCAATTGATATTATTGAAGAATTTATTTGATTATCTGAATTTGATTTAATTATATTGTTTATAGATTCAGCTTGTATTAAATCTATTTTATTATTTAAAAAAGATCTTTTTATAAATTCTCCAGGTTTAGAAATTCTTACATTTTTTATATTTAAATTTAATATTTGTTTAATAATTTTTTCTATATTTTTTTGTCCTCCATGACATTGAAGTTCTAAAATATTTTCTCCTGTAAATGAATTAGGTGATTTATAATATATAGCAATTCCATAATCCATTATTTTTTTATTTTTATTAATAAATTTACAAAAATGTGCATATCTAATTTTTATTTTTTTAATATTTAAAATTATTTTAGCTATTTTATATGATTTATTACCAGATATTCTTATTATTCCTACTCCACTATTTCCTATAGGTGTAGATTGAGCTAATATAGTATCTAAAAATTTCATAATTATAATTATTTTTTTAAAATATTTTTTTTTATTATTTTTTCTTGAATTATATTTATAATGTTATTAGTAATATTATAAATAATTATATTACTAGATATATTTCAAAAAAAATATATTAATATTATTGATATTAAAATATTTATTTTTTTATTTAAAAATATTTTATTTTTAAATTTGTATTTTTTTTTAAATGAATAATATGTTATTATTCCTAATAATATAGGTAAAAAATGATATTTATCAAATTTATATATATTATTTATTCATAAAAATTTTAGATTTTTTATTTCTATATAATTATTTAATATATTATATATTGATATAAATATTGGAATTTGAATTAATGTGTATATATTATTATATATATAATTTATATTTAAATTATTAATTTTTTTATTAATTTTTTTAGTACTATTATTATTTTTTAAATTAATTTTTTTTATTTTTTTTTTTATTTTTTTAATTTTTAATTTATATTTTAATTGTATAATATAAATTGGTAATATTATTAATTTTATTAAAATAGTAGTAAATACTATAGATAATCCTAAATTTTTACATATATTATAAAATATTTTAAATATTATTAAAATAGGATAATTAATTATGTTTAAATATTTTTTTTTTATTTTTAATTTTAAATATTTATTGATTTTATTAAATTTATAATATTTTTTATTATTATTTAATATATTTTTTTTTTTAAATATTTCATTTATATTAAATATATTTTTTTTATTTATATTAAAAATTAAATTATTTTTTTTAAAATTATTTATTTTTATTTTATTTATTATTATAAAAAAATTTTTTTTTTTATTATTAATAATAATATTTATATATTTATAATAAAAATATTTTATTAAATTATTTTTATTAATTTTTTTTAATATTAATATATGTTTTTGTTTATTATAATTATTATTTTTATTATTTAATATTTTTGTTATATTATTTTTAATGCTAAATTTTTTATAATTTTTATAATATTTTTTATTAATAATTTTTATTGAAAATATTAATAATAATATAATTAATATTATAAAAAATATTTTTTTATATTTCATTTATTATTTTTAGATTTAAGTAAATAATTTATTTAAAAATTTTTATTTATTAATTATATTTTTATATTTTAAATATTTTATTTATATTATTTTTAATTACGGTTTTATTGAATTTATTTATGTTTTTATTTATATTAAATATAAAATCAATGTTTTTTATATTATATTGATTAATTCTAAAATATTCATATATTATTCTTCTGTATTTATTTCTTAATGTAGATAATTTTATTTGATTTTTTTTTATTATTAATTTAATTCTTGGATAATTTAATAAATTATAATTATAATAAATTGTGCATCATTTATATTTTTTAATAAAATTTGTTTTAATATTTTTTTTAATTTTCATTTTTTTATTAAAAAATAGTTTTTTATGATGATAATTTTTTTCTTTTTTTTCATCTTCTATGTGATAATATTTTTTTACCATTTTTATTTGATTTTCTTTTCATATATCCATGATTTCTTTTTTTTTTTATTTTAGAAGGTTGATATGTTCTTTTCATTTTTATACTTTGTTAAATTTAAATTTTAAGTTAATTAAATAATTATTTATTATAATAAAATATTTATAATATTATTATAAATTATTTATTTTAATAAAGTGAGGTTTATTTTGTTAAATAATATATGACAAAAATGTTTAATAAAATTAAAAAATCATATATCTAAATATAAATTTAATATTTGAATATTACCATTACAAGTAATTATTTATAATAATAGTATTAATTTGTATGCTCCTAATAATTTTGTTTTAAATTATGTTAAAAAAAATTATTTAAATTATATATATAAGTGTATTTTAAAATTTTGAAATATTAAAAATAAAAAACCATTATTAAAATTTTTAGTTGGTAATAAGTATAATAGTAAATATTTAAAGTTTAAAAATAAAATTAATATTAATTATAAATTTAAATATAATTTTTTGAATTTTAATAAATTTAATGATTGTATTTTATTAAAAAAATATAAGTTTAATAATTTTATTTTTAATAAATCTAATATAATAGCTTATAAAGAATCAAAAAATATATGTAATTTTTCATATAGAAATTATAAATCTTTATTTATTTATAGTAATACAGGTTTAGGTAAAACTCATTTATTACATTCTATAGGAAATAAAATTAATAATTTATATAATTTTAAAAAAAATGTTATTTATATAAGTTCTGAAAATTTTGTAAGTAAAATGATAAATTGTTTATATAATAATTTAATTGAAAAATTTAAATTATATTTTAAATTAGCTTCAATATTATTAATTGATGATATACAATTTTTATCTAAAAAATATCATTCTCAAGAAGAATTTTTTTGTATATTAAATAATTTATTAGAAAATAATAGATTTATTGTTTTAACATCTAATAATAATATAAAAAAATTAAATAATATTGATACTAGAATAATTTCTAGAATATCTTGTGGTTTAATAATTAATATTAAAAACCCAGATTTTGATTTAAGATATAAGTTTTTAATTAAAAAATCTAAAGAAATAAATTTATTTTTAAATGAAAAAATATTATATTTTATAGCCAAAAAATTTATTAAAAATTTTTTTGAATTAGAAGGTATATTACATATTTTATTAATAAATTCTATTTATTTTAATTGTGTTAATAATATAAATATTGATTTTGTTAAGAAAATTTTATATAAAATTATTAAAAAAGATAATATTATTAAAATTTATGATATACAAAAAATTGTATCTAATTATTATAATATAACAATTAATGATTTATTATCTAAATATAGATATAGATCTTTTGTTTTGCCTAGACATATGTCTATTGCTATAAGTAAAAAATTAACTAATTATAGTTTATCTAAATTAGGTAAATATTTTGGTGGTTTAAATCATTCCACAATTTTATATTCATGTAATAAAATAAAAGAATTATGTATTAAAAATTTTAAAATTAAATTAGATTTTAAAAATTTAACAAAAATTATTATATCTCATAAAAATGAAATTTATTATAGAAAGAAGTAAATTAATTAAATTATTAAGTAAATTAAGTGGTTGTATATTAATAAATAATAAAAATCCTATATTATCAAATATATTATTATCTTTAAATAAAGATTATTTGTTTTTAACTATTACTAATTTAGATATAGAAATAGGGTATAATTTATATTTACCTAAAAAAAATATTTTAGAATTAGGTGAAATTACAGTTAATATAAGAAAATTATATGATTTGTGTAAAACTTTTCCTAAAGATAGTAATTTATATTTTAAATCTTATAATAATTTTATTAAGATATTTTATTCTAAAAGTATATTATCATTATCAATATTACCTACAATTGATTTTCCTATATTAAATAAAAATCAATTTATTTTTAAATATAAATTTATAATGTCTTCTTTTTTATTAAAAAATATTATAAGTTCTATTTATTTTTCTATTGGTAATAATGATATACATTGTTATTTAAATGGAATGTTAGTTGAATATATAAATAATTTTTTTTTTTTTGTTACTACAGATAGTTATCGTATATCAATATATAAAATATCTTGTAATTTTTTTGTAAATTTTAAAAAAAAAAATTTTTTTTTTATTTTATCTAGAAAATTAGTTTTAATTTTATATAAATTTTTAAATTTTATTAAAAATGATGAAAAAATTATTTTAGAAATAGATAAAACTATTGTAAAAATTAGTTTTGAAAATTTTATTATATATTCTGGTTTAATAGATGGAATTTTTCCAGATTATAAAAAGATTTTAAAATTAACTTATAATTATAATTATTTAAATATTAATATAGAAGATTTTAAAAATGCTTTATTAAGATCAGATATAATTAGTAGTTATTCATTTAATTGTGTAACTTTAATATTTAATAAAAATATTTTAAAAATTTATTCTAATAATACATTTAATGATGAAATTATAGAAAATATAAATATAAATTATATTGGTAGTAAATTTAAAATTAGTTTAAATGTTAAATTTATTTTAGATGTTTTAAATTCTATTAAAAATTCTTCTAAAATTAGATTTTTTTTTAAAAATTACGATTCAATTATTAAAATTGATAATAATAAAAATAAATATATAGTATATATGATAATGCCAATTAAATTGTAATTAATTTTATTTAAAATTTTATTATTATTCATATAGAGAAAAATATGTTATTAAATTATAATTCATCTAATATAAAAATATTAAAGGGTTTGGAAGCTGTTAGAAAACGTCCTGGTATGTATATAGGTGATACTTATGATGGTACAGGATTACATCATATGGTATTTGAAGTTATAGATAATTCTATTGATGAAGCTTTAGCTGGTTTTTGTAAAAATATTGTTGTAAAAATTCATAATGATAATTCTATTTCTGTTTTTGATGATGGTAGAGGAATACCAATAGATATTCACAAAACTGAAGGTATATCTGCGGCTGAATTAATAATGACTATGTTGCATACAGGTGGAAAATTTGATAATAATTCATATAAAATTTCAGGTGGATTACATGGTGTAGGAATTTCAGTTGTTAATGCTCTTTCAGAAAAATTAAAATTAAAAGTTTATAAATATAATAAAATTTTTTTTCAATGTTATAAATATGGTAAGCCTTTAAATAAAATATCTGTAATTGGTAAAACTAATTATAATGGAACTTATATTAGATTTTGACCAGATAAATATATATTTAATAATTATATAAAATTTAAATATTCTATTTTATTTAAAAGATTAAACGAATTATCATTTTTAAATTGTGGATTAAATATAAATTTAATTGACAAAAGAAATAATAAATCTGTTTTATTAAAAAATAAAGGAGGATTAAAATCTTTTTTAAATTATTTAGTAAAAGATAAATATTTAATTAATAAAAATATATTTTATTTTAAACGTAGTAAAAAAAATTTTTTATTGGAAATTGCTTGTTGTTGATTAAATAATAGTAATTGTTCTATATTATGTTTTACTAATAATATTCCTCAAATTGATGGTGGTACTCATTTAATAGGTTTTAAATCAGCTATAACTCGTACAATTAATTTTTATATAAATAATGAATATTTAAAAAAAAAAAATAAATTTAATATTATTGGAAAAGATTCTAGAGAAGGTTTATATGCTTTAATTTCTGTTAAATTTTCTAATCCTAAATTTTCTTCTCAAACTAAAGATAAATTAATTTCTTCAGAAATTAAAAGTTTTGTTGAGTCTTTAGTAATAAAAAATTTATATGATTTTTTATTAGAAAACCCTATTGAAGCTAAATTAATAATTAATAAAATAATTAATTCATATAAAATTAGGCAATCTATTAAAAAATTTAGAGAAATTTCTAAAAAAAAATCTAATTTAGATTTATCTAATATTTCTAATAAATTATCTGATTGTCAAGAAAAAAATTATTTATATTCAGAAATTTTTTTAGTGGAAGGAGATTCTGCAGGTGGATCTGCGAAACAGGGTAGAAATAGATTAAATCAAGCTGTATTACCTTTAAAGGGTAAAATTATAAATGTAGAGAAAAATAATTTAGATAAAATTTTATCTTCTAATGAGATAAATATATTAATTTCTGTATTAGGATGTGGAATAGATTATAATGATGATTTTAATATAAAAAAATTAAGATATAATAAAATTATAATTATGACTGATGCAGATGTTGATGGTTCTCATATTCGTACTTTATTATTAACTTTTTTTTATAGATATATGAAACAATTAATAATAAATGGACATTTATATATAGCTAGACCACCTTTATATAGAATAAAAAATAATAATAAAGATTATTATATTAATAATGAAAAAAATCTTTTAAAATATAAAATAATTTTTAATTTTAAAAATGTTAATATTTATAAAGATAATAATTTAATTATTTTAAAATATAAAAAGTTAATTAAAATTATTTTAATTTATATAAAAATTTTTAAAAATTGTTTAAATAATAAATATAAATTAAAAATTTTTTTATTAAATAAATTAATGATTTTTAGAAATATTAATATTGAAGATATAAATTTTTGTAATATTTGATTAAATGATTTTATATATTTTATAAATAAAAATGATTTAAATATTAAAATTAATTGTAAAATTATTAAAGAAAATAATATTTTTTATGGTATTAAATTTAAATTAATTAATAAATATTTTATAAAAAAATATTTTTTTAATAAAAAATTTTTTATTAAAAAATATATTAAGATTATAAATTTAGGTAAAAAATTATTTTTTTTAAAAAATAATAAAAAATTTTTTATATTATTAAATAATGAAAAATTTTATTTTTATAATATTATAGATTTAATTAATTTAGTTTTAAAAAAAAATATTAATAAAGTTTATATTCAACATTATAAAGGATTAGGAGAAATGAATCCTAAACAGTTATGAAATACTACTATGAATCCTAATAATAGATTTTTATTTAAAATTTATTTAAAAGATTTAGAAAAAACTGATAATTTATTTAAAATATTAATGGGTGATAATGTTAAATTAAGAAAATCTTTTATTAAGGAAAATTATAAAAATATTAATAATATTAATATTTAAACTCCCCCGACTGGATTCGAACCAGTGACATACGGATTAACAGTCCGGTGTTCTACCAACTGAACTACAGAGGAATATTATTAATTATATTATTAATATTAATTTTTGTCAAAATATTTTAAAATTTTTTATTTATAGTATAATATTTATTTAATAAGTGGGATGTCTGAGTGGTTTAAAGAGCATGTTTGGAAAACATGTATACTAAATTTGTATCAAGGGTTCGAATCCCTTTCCCACTATTTATTTATTAATTTTAGGAATATTAATGGTTATTATTCGTTTATCAAAATATGGAAAAAAAAAAAAACCTTTTTATCATATAACTGTTGCAGATAATCGTAGATTTAGAAATTCTAAATTTATAGAAAAAATAGGTTTTTATAATCCTTTAGGTGATTTAAATATTAAAAGTAATATTTTTATAAATTTAGATAGATTTAATTTTTGAATTAATAAAGGTGCTAAATATTCTAAAAGAGTTTATTATTTATTTAAAAAATATAAAGAAATTTATATTAATTAATAAATATTTTATATATTTTTAAAAATTTAATAAATATTTATTATAATATATTATAAATAATATTTATTTTATTTATATTAAAATATTTTTTATAATGTATATTATAAAATTAATATTTGTTTTTTAACAAAGATATATTATTATTTAATATAAAATTAATTTATAAATTTATAAAATTTATTTTAAATATTTATGTATATTAATTTAATTACTTTAAATCCTGATTTTTTTAAATCTTTTTTGAAAAATGGTTTAATATATAAAGCTATTAAAAATAATATTTTATTTTTTAATTTTTTTAATCCTAGATTATTTTTAAGTAAAAATGATAAAAATATAAATGATAAAATATATGGTGGTGGTCCAGGATTATTAATTAAATCTTTACCTATATATTTATCTATAAGAAAAGCTAAAAAAATATGTAAAAATTATTATATAATATATTTGTCTCCTCAAGGAGATATTTTAAATAAAGTTATAATATCAAAATTATTAGAATATAAATCAATAATATTTATTTGTGGACGTTATAGTGGTATAGATCAAAGAATTATTGATAAATATGTAGATTTTGAATTATCAATAGGTGATTATATTTTAAGTTGTGGTGAAATTTCTTCATTAGTAGTTATAGATGTTTTAGTTAGACATATACCAGGAATTATAAATAATTTGTCTAATAAATTTGATTCTTTTTATTTTAATAATGGATTATTAAGTTATCCTAATTATACTAAACCTAAAATTTTTAATAATATGAAAGTTCCTAAAGTTTTATTATCAGGTAATCATAATAATATTAAAGATTGAAGAATTAAACAATCTTTTAAAAATACTAAAATAAAAAAAAAATATTTAATTAAAAAAAAATATTAATTTATATGAAAAATAAAATTATTAATTATATAGAAAAAAAACAAATGGTTAAAAAAAAAATACCTTTTTTTAAAGTTGGTTATTTATTGGAAGTACAAATTTTAGTTGTAGAAGGTGATAAAAAAAGGATTCAGTCTTTTGAAGGTTTAGTTTTATCTAAAAGAAATAGAGGTTTAAATTCTTCTTTTGTTTTAAGAAAAATTTCTCATGGAGAAGGTATCGAAAGAGTTTTTCAAACTTATTCTCCTGTAATTTACAATATAATTATAAAAAAAAAAAGATTTTTTAAAAAATCAAAATTATATTATTTACGTTTTAATAATAAAAAATTTTTACGTAGTTTAAATTAAATAATGTTTTTATTTAAAAAATATAGATTAGCTGTATGTGTAGAATATAATGGTACTAATTATATAGGTTGGCAAAAACAATTTAAAAAAAATAGTATACAGGAAGTTATAGAAAATATGTTATCTAAAATTTCTAATCATGAAGTTAAAATTTTTTGCGCAAGTAGAACTGATTTAGGTGTACATAGTTTAGGGCAAATTTTTCATTTTGATACATTTAAATATAGAAATGAAAATGAATGATTAATAATATCTAATTATAATTTGCCTAAAGATATATATTTTAAATGAGTTAAAAATGTATCATTAAATTTTCATTCTAGATATAATGCAATATCTAGAAGATATATATATATTATATTAAATAGTAATATACAAAATGTTTTTTTATATAATTTAGTTTTTTTTTTTAATAAAAAATTAGATATTAATTTAATGTTATTAGCTTCTAGAATTTTATTAGGAGAGAATGATTTTAGTTCTTTTAGATCTTCGGGTTGTCAATCTATTTCTTCAATTAGAAGAATATTTTATTTTAATATTTATAATAATGGATTATTTATATTTTTTGATATAATTGCTAATTCTTTTTTATATCATATGGTAAGAAATATAATTAGTAGTTTACTATTAGTAGGTATTAATAAAATGTCAATATTTAATTTTAAAAAAATTTTTTATTCTAAAAATAAAGATTATAAATTTAATTTAGTTAAACCTAATGGTTTATATTTATATAGAGTTTATTATTAATTTAAATAATTTTAAATATTAATGTTTTATAAATTTATTATGAATTTAATTTATTTTTTTTTATTGTTTATATTTTTAAATAAAAATATTTTATATAAGAATATATTATTATTGATATTAGCTTATTTTTTTTTAAAAAGATTTTATTATATATTTTATTTGTTTTTTTATAAAAAAATAAATAATATAAATAAAAATTTTATTTTATATGATATTGTATTGTATTTGTTTATATATTGATTTTTTTATATATTTTATGATTTTATTTATTTTTTTATTAAAATAATATTATTTATTTTTATAATATTTTTTATTATTAAGTATTTATATAGAGTATAAATTTATTGCGGGAGCTGGATTTGAACCAACGACCTTCGGGTTATGAGCCCGACGAGCTACCATACTGCTCCATCCCGCGATATTATAATAATTATAACATATTATTTTATTAAATTAAATATTATTTAATTAATTTTTTAAAAAACATTTAAAATTATAAATATAAATATATAATAATATTTATAATTTATATTTAATATTTTTAAGAGGTTAAAATAATTATGTGTAAAATTGTTAATATAAAAGCTAGAGAAGTATTAGATTCTAGAGGTTGACCAACAGTTGAAGCTGAAGTTTTTTTAAAAAATGGTATTAGTGCTAAATCAATAGTTCCTTCGGGAGCTTCTACTGGAATTAATGAAGCATTAGAATTAAGAGATAATGACTATAATAGATATTTAGGAAAAGGAGTTATTAAATCAATTTCAAATATTAATAATATTATTTCTAAAAAAATTATAGGATTAAGTGTTTTAGATCAATTTAATATTGATAATATAATGATTAATTTAGATAATACAAATAATAAGTCTAAATTAGGTGCTAATTCTATATTAGCTGTATCTTTATCTATAGCTAAATTAGGTTCTAAATTTTTAAATATACCATTTTATTCTTATATTTCTAAATTAAATAATAATAATAAATATTGTTTACCTATTCCAATGATGAATATTATTAATGGTGGATGTCATGCAGATAATAATTTAGATATACAAGAATTTATGATATATCCTATAGGTGCTAATAATTTTAGTAATTGCATAAGAATGTGTTCTGAAATTTTTCATAATTTAGGTAATATATTAAAAATAAATAATAAAAGTATTTTAATAGGTGATGAAGGAGGTTATGCACCTAATTTAAGTAGTAATGAAGAAGCTATAATTTTAATATGTGAAGCAATAGAAAAATCTAAATATATTTTAGGTAAAGATGTATTTTTAGCTTTAGATTGTGCTTCTTCTGAATTTTATAATAAAGAAAATAATTTATATTATTTAAATAGTGAAAATAAAAAATATTCGTTTTATGAATTTACTGAATATTTAAGTAAATTAATTGATAAATATCCAATAATTTCTATTGAAGATGCTTTAAGTGAAGAAGATTTAAAAGGATTTATATATTTAACTAGTATTTTAGGGGATAAAGTTCAATTAGTTGGTGATGATTTATTTGTAACTAATACTAAATTATTAAAAAAAGGTATTAAATCTAATATAGCTAATTCTATTCTTATTAAACCTAACCAAATTGGTACTTTAACAGAAACTTTAAATTGTATTAATTTAGCTAAAAAAAATAATTATTCTGTTATAATTTCTCATCGTTCAGGAGAAACAGAGGATACTACAATTGCTGACTTAGCTGTTGGAACTAATAGTGGTCAAATTAAAACTGGATCTATTAGTAGATCAGATAGAATTTGTAAATATAATAGATTAATAAGAATTGAAGAACAAATTGAAATTAATAATTCATTGTTTAAAGGATTTAAAGAATTTAATTTTTTAAAAAAAAATAAATATTTAAATAATTTATTTAAAAAATAAAGTTATTTAATAATAATTATTTCCTTTTTTATTTTAAAAATAAAAAAGGGAATAAAGTTTATTTTTATTATTTATTTTCAATAAATTAAATAAAATTTTTTTTTTCCTTTAGAAATAATAGTATATTTATTAAAATATTTATCTTTTTCTTTAATAAAGTAATTAGTATTTTTTATTAATTTTTTATTTATGTTAATAGATTTATTTAAAATTAAATTATGTGCTTTAGATGTAGATTTAACAATTTTAAATAATAATAATATTTTTTTTATATTAATATTTTTATTATTTTTTAAAATTATTTTAGGTATATTAATTTTATATAATTTATTTAATAATTTTATTGTAATATTATTTATATTATTTAATAATTTGAAATAAAAATTAGTTACAAATATTGCTTTTTTAGTTTCATTTTTTCCATGTATTAATTTTGTTATATATTTAGCTAATAATTTTTTATTATTAATAATATTATTTTTTTTTATTATTTTTTTTATTTTATTTATTTTAATTAATGTAAATTGTTTAAAGTATAAATATATTTTTTTATCTTCTATATTTAATCAAAATTGATAGAATTCATATGGAGTAGTTTTATATTTATTTAATCAAATATTATTATTTTTTTTAGATTTTCCAAATTTTTTACCATTTTTATTTGTAATTAATGGTAATGTTAATCCAAATACTTTTTTTTTATATTTTTTTTTTATTAAATCTATACCAGAAGTTATATTACCTCATTGATCAGATCCTCCAATTTGTAAATTAATATTAAATTTTTTAAATAATCAATAGTAATCATAACTTTGTAATAAATTATATGATATTTCTTTAAAAGTTATACCATTTTTATTATTTTTATTTCTTATTTTTATTGAATCTTTATTTAATAGTTTATTTATTTTAAAATATTTTCCTATATTTTTTAAAAAATAAATCATTTTCATATTATTAAATCATTTTTTATTTGTAATAATTTTAATTTTATTTTTTTTTTTGTAATTTAATATTTTATTAATTTGTTTTTTAATATTTTTAGTATATATTTTAATTTTTTTATTGTTAATTATTTTTCTTTTTTTTTTTTTAAAACTTGGATCTCCTATAATTGATGTAATTTCACCTATTAATATAATTATTTTATAATTTTCTTTTTGAAATCTTTTTAAAGTTATTAATAATAATAAATGTCCTATATGCAAACTATAATTAGTTGGATCAAAACCGCAATATATATTAATTTTTTTATTATTTATTTTATTAATTAATTTTTTTTTGTTTGATATTTGTTTAATTAATTTTCTTTTTTTTAAATCATTAATTATATTTTTTTTCATATTAATTAATTTTTTATTTTTAGTTTAAATAATTAAATTTATTTAAATATTATTATATAATAATATTATATATTAATAAGTTATAATATTATAAATTTTAAGCGTTCTTAACTCAATGGTAGAGTATCATTTTGACGTAATGAAAGTTAGTGGTTCAAATCCACTAGAACGCATTAAATTTTTAATAATACAAAATTTGTGAAAAATATGAAAAAAACAAAAATAGTTTGTACAATTGGTCCTTCTAGTTGTTCTAAAGATATTATTTTAAATTTATTAAATTATGGAATGGATGTTGTTAGATTAAATTTTTCTCATGGTAATTATAAAGATTATAAAAATTATATTTTAAATTTAAAATGAGCAAGTAAAAAAATTAATAAAGATGTTGCTATAATTTTAGATACTAAAGGACCTGAAATACGTACATTAAAGTTAAATGATTCTAAAGAAGTATTTTTAAAAAGTGGTCAAATATTTAATTTGATTTGTAATAATAAGAAATTTATAGGTAATAATAAAGAGGTTGCTTTATCTTATAAAAAAATTTTTCATGATATTAATATAAATAATTTAATTTTAATAGATGATGGATTAATTTCTATGAAAGTTATTAAAAAAATTAATTATAAAATTATTTGTAAAGTACTTAATAATGGTTATCTAGGAGAAAATAAAGGAATTAATTTACCTGAAGTTAATATTAGTTTACCTTGTTTATCTAAAAAGGATAAAAAGGATTTAATATTTGGTTGTAAAAATAATGTAGATTTTATTGCAGCTTCTTTTATTAGAAATAGTGAAGATGTATTAAAAATAAGAAGTTTTTTAGATAAAAATAATGGAAAAAATATACAAATTATTTCTAAAATAGAAAATAAAGAAGGATTAAAAAATTTTGATAAGATATTAAATGTATCAGATGGTATTATGGTAGCTAGAGGTGATTTAGGAGTTGAAATTCCTGTAGAAGATGTAATATTTGCTCAAAAAATGATGATTAGAAAATGTAATTTTTATAAAAAAATTGTAATTACAGCAACTCAAATGTTAGAATCTATGATTAATAATCCTAGACCTACAAGAGCTGAAGCTGGTGATGTAGCTAATGCTGTATTAGATGGTACTGATGCTGTTATGTTATCAGGTGAAAGTGCTAAAGGTAATTATCCTATTGAATGTGTTAAAATTATGTCTATAATTTGTAAAAGAGCTGATAATTCTTTAAATAAATTTAATATTAATTATAAAAATAATAAATATATACCTATTAATGAAGCTATATGTAAAAGTTCTGTTGATATATCTAAAAAATTAGAATGTCCATTAATTTTAGTTTATACTAGAAAAGGTAAATCTCCTAAATCCATAAGAAAATATTTTCCTAAATCTTTAATTTTAGCTTTAACTAATAATAGTACTGTATGTAGACAATTAATTTTAACTAAAGGAGTAATTTCTTTATTTGTTAATAATATTAATTCTACTGATGATTTTTATAAAATAGGTAAAAAATTATCAATATTAACTGGTTATGCAAAAGTTGGTGATATAGTAGTTATGGTTTCTGGTTCTTTAGTTTCTTCAGGTAGTAATACTGTTTCTGTACATATATTATAAATAATATAATATTATATTTATATTTTTTCAAATCCTATTACATTTTCTGATTTATTTAATCTTATTAAGATTACACCTTTAGTATTTCTTTTAAATATATTTATATTATTTAAAGAAATTTTTAATAAATTTCCTTTATTAGTTATTATTAATATTTTATTATCATTATTATAATTATATATTGATTTTGATAAATAATTATTTTTGTTATTTATTTTTATTGATATTAATCCTTTTGTAGCTCTTGATTTTGTAGGAAATTCATTAATAATAGTTTTTTTACCATAACCTTGTTTAGTAATTATTGATATATATCCTTTTTTATATTTTTTTTTTATTATTAATGTAGAAATTACTTTATCATTTTTAGATAAATTAATTCCTTTTATTCCATATGAATTTTTACCCATATTTCTGATTGATTTTATTGGAAATTTAACTGTTTTTCCCTTTTTTGTAAATAACATAATATTATTTTTTCCATTTGTTATATGTGCTCCAATAATTTTATCTTTTATTTTTAATTTTATAATATTAATACCATTTTTTCTTTTATAATTAATTTTATCTATTAATATTTTTTTAATTAATCCTAAATATGTTATTAATATAATATATTTAAATAATTTTTTTTTTTTAATATTTATAAAATATGTTATTTTTTCATTTTCAGATAAGTTAATAAAATTTATTATTGGTTTACCTTTAGGTTTTTTAGTGATATTTAATATATTAAATATTTTCATAAAGTATATTTTACCTTTATTAGTAAATAATAATAATTTATAATGTGTATTACTAATTATAGTATTACTTAAATAGTCATTTTTTTTTAATTTAATTATTTTTTTTCCTTTACCCCCTCTTTTTTGTGTTTTAAATTTTGATAATTTTTGATATTTTATATATCCTAATTTAGATAATAATATTATTATTTTTTCTTTTTTAATTAAATCATATATTTTAATTTTTTTATTTTTTTTTTTTATTTTAGTAATTCTTTTATCTCCAAATTTATTTTTTATATATATAAATTCTTTTTTAATTATATTTTTTATTAAATTTTTATTTTTTAAAATTTTTTTAAATTTTTTTATTTTATTTAAAATATTTTTATATTTTTTATATATATTTTTTTGTTCTATTTTAGTTAATTTTTGTAAACTTAATTTTAATATATAGTTAATTTGATTAATTGAAAATAAATATTTTTTTTTGTTTTTGTATATTTTTATATATTTATTTATTTTTCAATTTTTTTTTATAATATTATTTTGTGCAATTTTTTTATTTTTAGAATTTTTAATTATATATAAAATTTTTTCTATATTATATAAAGTAATTAAAAATCCTTCCAATATATTTAATTTTTTTTTGTATTTATTTAATTTATAAATTATTTTATTTTTTATTATATTTTTTCTATATTTAATAAAAATTTTTATTATTTTTTTTAAATTTAAAGTTTTAGGTTTATTTTTATATAAGGCTACTATATTAATACCATATGATATTTTTAAATTTGTTAAATGTAATAATTTATTTATTAGTATTTTAATTTTTATATTTTTTTTAACTTCTATTACTATTCTCATTCCATTTTGATCTGATTCATCTTTTATGTTATTTATTTCATTAATTTTTTTATCTTTTATTAATTCTATTATTTTTTCAATTAATTTAGATTTATTAATTTGATAAGGTAATTCATTAATAATTATATTTTTTTTATTATTTTTTTTTTGTTTTTCAATTTTTATTTTTGCTACTATTGTTATAGTTCCTTTTCCTGTTTTATAAGCATTATATATTCCGTTATTATCTTCTATTATAGCTCCTGTAGGAAAATCAGGTCCTTTAATATATTTCATTAATTTTTTTGTATTTAAATTATTATTTTCTATAAATTTAATAAATACATTCATTACTTCTGATATATTATGAGGGGGAATATTAGTTGCCATTCCTACTGCTATACCAGTTGTACCATTTATTAATATATTTGGAATAATAGTAGGTAAAATTTCTGGTATTTTTTCTGTAGAATCATAATTTAAAAAAAAATTTACTGTTTTTTTTTTTATATCTTTTAAAAATTCTTGTGTAATTTTAGACATTCTAATTTCAGTATATCTCATAGCAGCAGCTGAATCTCCATCAATTGAACCAAAATTTCCTTGTCCATCTATTAATGGGTATCTCATAGAAAAATTTTGTGCCATTCTTACTATAGAATCATATACTGCATTATCTCCATGTGGATGATATTTACCTATAACATCTCCTACAATTCTTGCTGATTTTTTATATGGTTTATTAAAAAAATTTTTTAATATATACATTGCATATAATATTCTTCTATGTACAGGTTTTAATCCATCTCTTATATCAGGTAATGCTCTACCAATTATTACAGATATAGCATAATCTAAATATGATTTTTTTAATTCATTTTTTATATTAATATTTTTTATTTTATTTTTTTTTTTCATTTATATTTATATATATATATTATTTTATTTATTAAAAATATTTTTAGAAATTAATTTATTTATTATTTATTTAATTATTTTATATATATAATTTAATTATTAATATATATATTTTTAAGTATTATATATATAATAAAATTAAAATTTAAAAAAAAAATTACCCATATAAATATGGGTATATTTTATTTATTTTTTTTTATTATAAATCCTATTATAAATCCAATTGATAATGATATTATTATTGATTTTATGGGTTTATTTTTTATATTATTTTTAATATAATTAAAAATTTCATTTATTGTTTTGTTTTTTATGAAAAAATATTTTTGTGTTTTATCTTTTATTTTTTCATTTTGTGAAATTTTATCATATTTATCTTTTATACATTTAGCTACTTCTTTAATTTTTTTTTCTGCTTTATCTAAAATTTTCATTTTATTATAATATTTTAGTATTTAACATAATATTTTAAAATAATTACTTATTATACCTAGTAATAATAAAAGTAACATTAATATTAAAGGATTAATTTTTTTATTTAATAATCACATACATGTTAAAGTTAATATAAGGGGAATTATACCTGGAGTTAATTTATCTAACATATCTTGTAATTTAATATTTATATTTTTTCCATTTTGTATATAATGTGTTATTATAATAGGTGTTTTTACTTTAGTTCATTTATTTACTAAAGCTCCTAAAACAAATAGTCCTAAAATAGATGATGCTTCTGTTATTTTTTTTAAAAAATTTTCATTTAATTCTTTTATTATATTTATTCCTTTTTTATATCCATAATGTAATCCATAATATAATGTAGATAATCTTATTATATTAAAAGTAATAAAAAAAAATATAGGTCCTATTATACTTCCATTTATAGCTAAACTTGAACCAATTGCAGATAACATTGGTCTAATTGTTCCTCAAAATATTGGATCACCTATACCAGCTAATGGTCCCATTAATCCAATTTTAATATTTCTTATTGAATTAGATTTAATTTTAGAATTTTTACATTTTTCTTCTTCCATAGCTATGGTAATTCCTAAAATTGCTGAAACCATATATGGATGTGTATTAAAAAATTCTAAATGTCTTTTAAATGCTTTTTTTTTTTTTAAATTATTTTTAATATATAGTTTATTTAAAATTGGTGTTATAGAATAACAAAAACCTAATGCTTGCATTCTTTCAAAATTTCATGATCCTTGTATAAGAGTACTACGAATAAATACTTTATTTATATCTTTTTTAGTTATATTTTTATTGTACATTTTTAAATTCCTTTAATCTAGTTCATTATCTTTTATTTTTTTTTTTTTTTTAATATTTTTTTTTAAATTTTTAAATATGTAGTATTTAGGTGATAATTGTATATATAAAATTGATAATATTATACCTATAATACCTAATGATAATAAATTAAATGATGTTGATCCAGATATTACAAATCCTAGAAAGAAAAAGGGCATTAAATATTTTTCTTTTATCATATTTATTACCATTGCATAACCTATAGTAACTATAATATTTCCTGATATATTTAATCCTTCAGTAATAAATTTTGGTATAATATTTAAAAAATTTTTAATTATTTTAGTATTTATTGAATAACTAAATATAGTTACAGGTATTGCTATTCTTAAAGCTTGTATTATTAGTGCTAATAAATGTATATATGATAAATATTTAATATTTTTGTTATTTTCTATTATTTTATCTGCTAAATGTTGAAAACTTATAGATATACTTCTAACTATTATTGTTAATATTTGTCCTGCAGCTGCTATAGGTATAGCTAAAGTTATTCCAGATCCTATACTTTGTTTACATATTATTACTAATAAAGTTGATATTATAGAAGCTAATGCTGAATCTGGACATATTGCAGCTCCTATATTAATTCAACCTAAAGACATAATTTCTAATGTTCCTCCGATTATTATACTAGTTTTTAAATCTCCTAAAATTATTCCTATTAAAGTACATGCTATTAATGGTCTATGTAATTGAAATTGATCTAATATAGATTCCATACCTATTAGCATACTTATAAGAAATATTAATATTAATTTTAATGATGTAATTTCCATTTTATACCTTTAATTTTATTTATTTAATTTTAATGTTATTTAATATATTAATTAAATTAATTTTTTTATTATTAGGTACTTTTCTAATTTCTAATTCTATATTCATTTTATTTAATTCATAAAATGATTTTATATCTTTTTTATTTACAGATATAGAATCAGTTATTTGTTGTTTATTTTTTTTATAAGCCATTCCACCTATATTGATAGATTTTATTTTTACTTTTTTTTTAATTATTTTTAATACGTCGCTAGGATTAGTAAATAATAATAATACTTTATCATTTATATATTTAGGATTATTGTATACTTTAATAAATTTTTTAATATTTACTACATGAGAATTAATACTAGGAGGAGATACTTGTTTTAATAATTTAACCCTTATAGGGTCATTATATATTTTATCATTAATAACTATAATTCTTGAAATTTTAAGTTCTTTACTTCAGCCAGTACATACTTGTCCATGTATTAGTCTATCATCTATTCTTGTAAGTATAATTTTCATAAAGTTTTTATTTTAATTTTTTTAAATTAGTAGAATTTATACCTTTTTTACCTTTTTTTAATGCTATTTTTATTAATTTATTAATATTATTTTTATTATCATCTCTTGACATTAATGTTTCTAATAACATTGGAATATTTGTTCCTGATATTATTTCACCGTTTATATTATTTTTATAATTTAAAATTCTATTTGCTGCGTTAAAAGGGCTACCACCTAATATATCTACAAAAAAAATTATTCCTTTTTTTATATTTAATTTTGTAAAACATTTTTTATATTTTTTAATAATATTTTCAACATTTTCTCCGGTTAAAAATTTAATTGCTTTTATATTTTTTTGTTTTCCTATTATTAATTCTATAGTTTTTAGTATTTCTATGGCTAATTTACCATGCATACATATTATTATTGCTATATTCAATTTTTTACCTTTTTTTAATTATTAATAATTTTATTTAATATTTATATAATAATAAATATTATAATTAATAAGAATATATAATATATTTTTTAATAAATAATTATAATAAATATTTAAAAAATTAAATATTAATTATAATATTATATTATATATATTTAATTTAATTAAACTTATTAAAGTATATATAGTATAAATTATTTTAATTATTTTAATTTTTTATTAATTAATTATTTTATTTATTTTTTATAAATTTATTTATTTATTAAAAAATGAATTATGTCTCTATTTTTAATATTATAATTTTTTCCTTTTATTTTTATTTTACCTTTTTTTTTTAATATTTCTAGTTTTTTATATTTTATTAAATGTTTATAATTTATAATTCTAGCTTTTATAAATTTTTTTTTAAAATCATTATGTATTTTTTTAGCTGCATATAAAATATTTTTATTTTTATATATTATTCATGATGTAATTGATTTTTTATTAATTGTAAAAAAAATTTTTGTTTTTAAAAGTTTTAAATTAATTTTATTTATTTTATATATTATTTTTTTATTATTGTTATTATTATATTTTTTAATATTAAATATTAATATTTTATTTTTATTATTTATATTTTTTAAAAAAATTTTTGTTTTTTTAATATTATTTTTATTTTTTAAAAAATCATTTATATTTAATATATATAATATAGGTTTATTAGTTAATAAATTTAATTTATTTATTATTAATTTTTCTTTATTATTTAAATTATATATATTTATTTTATTATTGGTTTCTAATTCTTTTATACATTTTTTAATAAAATTGTTATATTCAATGTTATTTTTATTTTTTTTAATTTTTTCTAAATTAATTAAATCATATAATAATAATTCATTATTTATTATTTTTATATCTCTTATAGGATTTATATTATTATTAATATTAATTATATTTTTATTTTTAAAGATTCTAATTATTTGTATTAAAATATTAGTATTTTTAATATCTTGTAAAAATTTATTTCCTAATCCTAATCCTTTATATGCTCCTTTTATTAATCCAGCTATATCTATATAATTTATTTTTGAAAAATTTATTATATTAGATTTATATATTTTGAATATTTTATATATTTTTTTATCTTTAAAATATGAAAATCCTATATTTGGTTTTATAGTACAAAATGGAAAATTTTTATTTTTAGTTTTTTGTTTAGTTAAAATATTAAATAATGTAGATTTACCTATATTTGGTAATCCAATTATTCCACATTTTATGTTCATATTTTTAATATTTATATATTTTAATCATTATTATTTATTTAATTTATCATATTAATTGTATTAATTTCAATTATTTAAAATTAAATTTATGTTATATAATATTATTAATTAGTTTATTTAGAATTAAATATTTTTATGAATAAATTTAGTTATTTAATAAAAAATATATTAATAATTACAGATAATATTTATGGAAGTTATTTATTAGATTTAATTAATAATATAAATTATAAAATTTCATCAAAAGATAGATTTAATAAAGGTTTTATAGGTAATTTTATTGAATTTTATATAAATTCTTTATTTAATAAAAATAATTTTTGTGATATATTTTTAATTAATTTAGAAATAAAAACATTTTCATTAAATTATAAAATGGAATTATATAATGATATTTATTTAATATCTATTAAATATAATAAATTTTTAAATTTATATATAATAAAGAAAATTTTAAGTAAAATAAAAAATATTTTATTTATCCCAGTTTTAGGTTATAAAAATTATTTTTTAGAAAATAAAATTATAGGTAAATCGTTTTTATTAAAATTTAATAATAATGAAATTTTAAATTTTTATAAGGAATTTAATTTAATTAATGATTATATAATAAATAATTTATATATTAAGATTAATAATTTTTATACTAAAAGTTTTAGATTACAATTTAATTATAATAATAATATAAATAATTTAAAAATTTTTTTTAAAAAAGAATTTATGTTAACTTTAATAAGTAAATATAAAATTATATTATAAATATTATTTATTTATTTTTTTTAATGTAGGAAATAAAATAATATCTTTTATAGATGAACTGTTTGTTAAAATCATTATTAATCTATCTATTCCTATACCAGTACCTGAGGTAGGTGGTAATCCATATTTTAATGATTCTATATATTCTTTATCATAAATATTTTTTTTATTATTAATAATTTGTTTAATAAATCTTTTTTTTTGTTCTTTATAATTGTTTAATTCAGAAAATCCATTAGCAATTTCATTACCTCCTATAAATAATTCAAATCTATCAGCTATTTTATTGTTTTTTTTATTTTGTAAAGCTAATGGAGATGTTTCAATTGGATATTTAGTAATAAATGTAGGTTTAATAATTTTTTTTTCTGTAGTTAATTTAAATATTTTTTCAATAATTTTTCCTTCTGTTAAATTTATATTAATTTTTAATTTTTTAGCTACTTTTTTTATTTTTTTAATATCATTTAATTCTTTTATATTATTAAAATATTTAGAATATTTATATATTGCTTTTTTAATTGAAATTATTTTGTATTTTTTATTTAGATTAATTTCATTATTTTTTATTAAAAATTTTTTATTTTTAAATATATTATTTATAATATAATTTATTATATTTTGTATTAAATTTATCATAGTTTTATAATTTGAATATGATTGATATATTTCTATCATTGAAAATTCAGGATTATGTAAGGTAGAAGTACCTTCATTTCTGAAATTTCTATTTAATTCAAATATTTTATTAAACCCTCCTATAATTAATTGTTTTAAATATAATTCTGGGGCTATACGTAAATACATTTTCATATTTAATTTGTTATGATATGTTTTAAATGGTTTAGCATTAGCTCCACCTGGAATTATATGTAACATAGGTGTTTCTACTTCTAAAAAATCATTGTTATTTAAATATTTTCTTATTAAATTAATAATTTTTATTCTAAGTAAAAAATTTTTTTTAGTTTTAGAATTTATAATTAAATCTAAATATCTTTTTCTAAATTTTGTTTCTTTTTTTTTTAATTTGTGATATTTATCTGGTAAATATTTATTTATTTTAACTAATATTTTAATATATTTACATTTAATTGTTAATTCTTTAGTATTAGTCTTATATAAGAATCCATACAGATATACAATATCACCAATATTTAATTTATTAATTATTTTAATATATTTTATTTTTAAGAAATTTTTATTTGCTAATATTTGAATATTTCCTTCAATATCTTGAATATTAAAAAATATATTTTTTTTCATTATTCTTTTAGATATTATTCTTCCTGATATATATAATTTTAAATTTAGTTTTTTTATTATTAATTTAGTTTTATTATTAAAGTATTTTATTATATTTGATATTTTATTGATTTTTTTAAACATTTTATATTTTTTTTAAATTATTTAATTTAAAATATTTTGTATATTAATTAAATTTTTTTTAATTATTAATTTTTTTATATAAAATATACATTTTTTTATAGATTTTTTGATTAATTTTTTTTCTAAATTATTAGGTTTTGATAATACAAAAGTTTTTAAATTTTTATTTTTGGGTTTTCCAATTCCAATTCTTAATTTATAAAAGTTATTTTTAATATATTTTATTATGTTTTTTATTCCATTATGAGTACTTTTATAATTACTATTTATTTTAATTTTAGATTTTCCTGGATTAATATTAATGTCATCATGAACTATTAATATATTTTTATTTTTTATATTTAATTTCTTTTTTATTTTATATATTTGTTTTCCACAATTATTAATATATGATTTTGGTATATATAAAAATATTTTTTTATTTTTAATTTTTATAATATAAATTTTATTTAAAATTATTTTTTTAAGTTTTAAAAATTTTTTTATAAATCATATACCTACATTATGTCTTGTATTATATAATTTTTTATTTTTATTTCCTAAACCAATAATTAATTTAATATTCATAATTAAATATTTTATTTTAAATAATTATTTTAATTATATCATAAATTATTTATTCAAAAATTTATATATTTTTAATTTATTAAATATATTAATATATATGTATTATATTAATTTTAATGTTAATTTATAATTATATTAATAATAAATTATTTATAAAAATTTATGTATATAAATTTTAAATTTAAGTATAAATATTTAAAAAAAAAATTATTTAAAATAAAAAAACAATTAAATAAAAAAAAATTAATTAAAGATAAATTTAATTTTAAATTATTTAAAAAATATTCTAATTTATTAAAAATTAAATATCTTTTAAAAGATTATATAAAATATAATAATGAATTAAATTCATTAAAAAGTTTAGAAAATAATAAAGAATTATATATATTGGTTAAGGAAGAAAAAATTAAATTAAAAAATATTATTTTAATTTTAAAAGATAAATTAAATAAGTTTTTTTTAATAAATAAAATAAATAAAAATGATTTTTTAGATGTTTATTTAGAAATACATGCTGGTACTGGTGGTAATGAAGCTTCTTTATTTGTTTTAGATTTATTTAAAATGTATGTTAAATATTCTGAAAAAATGAAATGAAAAATAGAATTAATAAATTTTAATAATACTAGTTGTAAAGGTTATAAAAATATAATTATTAAAATTATTGGTAAAAAAGTTTATGAAAAATTAAAGTTTGAATCTGGAGGTCATAGAGTTCAAAGAATTCCTAAAACTGAATCACAAGGTAGAGTTCATACTTCAACTTGTATAGTTGCTGTTATACCAGTAATACCTTTTAAAAAATTACCAGTTATTAATAATGAAGATATTAAAGTTGATACTTTTAAATCTTCAGGTGCAGGAGGTCAACATGTTAATACTACTAATTCGGCAGTTAGAGTAACACATATATCTACTGGTATAGTTGTAGAATGTCAACAAGAAAGATCTCAACATAAAAATAAATCTAGAGCTTTAGAAGTATTAAAGTCTCGTATCTATTCTTTAGAAATAGATAAAAGAAATAAAAGAAAAAGTATTGAAAAGAAAAATTTATTAGGGACGGGTTATAGAAACGATAGAAATAGAACATATAATTTTGTTCAAAATAGAGTTACTGATCATAGAATTAATTTATCTATTTATAATTTAGATAAAATTTTAAATGGTGATTTAAATTTATTAATATTACCTTTATTAAAAAATTTTTATAAAAAATTAAAATAATGAAAATTAAAGATTGATTATATAAAGTTAGTTTATATAATAAAACTAATAAATATATTTATAATGAATGTTTTATATTTTTAAAATTTATTTTAAAAAAAAATCGTATATGAATAGAATTAAATATTAATTTATATTTAAAATATAAATATATTGAATATCTAAATTTATTTTTAATTAAAAGATTGAGAGGAGAACCAATTTCTTATATTTTAAATAAATGTTATTTTTTAAATATTTCATTTAAAATTTATTATGATATATTTATTCCTAGATTAAGTACAGAATGTATGATAAATTTTTTAATAAAATTAATAAAATGTAATAATTTAAAAAATATTTTAGATTTAGGTGCTGGTTCTGGTATAATAACTTATTTAATTTCTAGAAATTGTATAAATACTAATATTTATTCTATAGATAATAATATTTTATCTATTAATTTAATTAAATATAATTGTAAAAAATTAAATTTATTAAATGTTTTTGTATTAAAAAGTAATTGATTTAGTAAAATAAAAAAAAAGATAAATTTTTTTGATTTAATAGTAAGTAATCCTCCTTATATTTGAAATAAAGATAATTGTTTAAATAAAGGAGATTTACGTTTTGAATCTTATAAATCTTTAGTATCTGATCAAAAAGGATTAAAAGATATAATTTATATTATTAAGTCATCATTTAATTATTTAAATAATAAGGGTTGATTAGTATTAGAACATTCTTTATTAAATTTTGAGAAAATTATTTATTTATTTAATAAATATTTTTTTAATGTTTATACATATAAAGATATTTATATTAATTATAGATTTACTATAGGTCAAAAATTAGTAATATAAATTTATATATTGTATAAAATAGGTATTCCTAAAAGAGATAATCCTATTCTTAATATTTTAGATATAATAGATATTAATTTTAATTTACTTTTTTTTAATTTTATATTTTTTATTTTTAATATATTTTCTTTTTCATATAAATTAGAAAACATACAACATAATTTATATAAATATAAACATATTATATTAGGATTACATTTTTTTGATGTTTGTTTTATTATTTCTTCAAAATTTAATATTTTTTTAGATATATCAAATTCTATTTTTGAAGTAATATAAAAATTATTATTTTTTATTGATTTAGTTGTATTAGTTTTATTTTTTCTTAATATTGATATTATTCTAGTATATGAATATTGTATATATATTGATGTATTAGATTTTAAACATATTATTTTATCTATATCAAATATATAATTTGTTTTTCTATTTTTAGATAAATCTACATATTTTATAGCACCTATAGTAATTTTTTTTATTATTCTATTAATTTTATTTTTATTATATATGTTTTTGTTTTTAATTAAAATTTTTGATTTATTTTTTATATATTTTATAATATTTTTAAATTTTAAATTATTTCCTTTTCTAGATTTAATTGGTTTTAATTTTTTATTTAAAATTAATCCAAGGCAATAATGTTTGATAAAAAAATTTTTTGGTATATATTTAGCTTTTTTACAAATTTTAAATATTTTATTAAAATATAATTTTTGTCTATAATCTACAAAATATATCATTTTATTAATTTTAAATTTTTTATATCTATATTTAATAGAAGCTATATCAGATGTACTATATAAAAAAGCTTTATCTTTTTTTTGTATAATTATAGGATATTTATCTTTTTTTTTTAAAAAAATTATTATAGATTTTTTATTTTTTATAGCTATTTTTTTTTTTATTAAATCTTTTATTATTTTAGGCATCATTTCTTGATAAAAACTTTCTCCTATATTATTTTTATAATTTAAATTTATATTTAAATAATTATATATTTTTTGATTTTCTTTAATTGTTATTTTTACTATTTTTTTTCATATTTTAATAATTTTATTATTTTTATTTTGTAATTTAACAACGTTTTTTCTTGATTTTTTTGCAAAGTTTTTATCAGTTTTAAACTTTTTTTGAGCTTTTTTATATATTTTTTCTATAAAATTAATATTTTTAATTTTATTTTCTAAATTAAATAGTTTTATTCAACTAATTATTATTCCAAATTGAGTACCTCAATCTCCAATATGATTAATTTTTATAATTTTATTACCTAAAAATTTAAATATATTTGAAACACAATCACCAATTATAGTTGATTTTAAATTACCTATATGTATTTGTTTAGCTATATTAGGTGATGAATAATCTATTAATATAGTTTTTTTAATTTTATTTTTTATACCAAAATTTTTAATTTTAGAGTTTTTATTTATTATTTTAGATAAATATTTTTTATTTAAAAAAATATTTATAAATCCAGGATTTATAATTTTTATTTTATTAAATAATTTATTTTTAATTAATTTTTTTTTTATAATTTTAAATAAAAAATTTATTTTTATATTTTCTTTTTTTGATATTTCTATACACCCATTTATTTGATAGTCACTAAATTTTTTATTATTATTTATTTTATAATTATATTTTTTTTTTATATTTAATATATTTAGTATTTTTTTAATTTTATTTTTTATATATTTTTTAATATTCATTTTTTAATAAATAAAAATTTTTAATAATATTATATTATAATATAATATATTTTTATTATTAATAAATATAAATTAATTATAATAATATGCGTACTCATTATTGTGGTTTATTATCTTTTAAAGATATTAATAAAAATGTTAAATTATGTGGTTGGGTTTTAAATATACGTGTTTTAAAAAATATAATTTTTATTAATTTACAGGATTATACTGGTAGTTTACAATTAGTAATTTTAAATAAAGATATTTATTATAAAAAAATAACTGTACAATCTTGTATTAGAATATTTGGTAAAGTAATAAAAAAAGATGTTTCTAATATTGAAATATTAGTTAAAAAATTAATTTTATTAAATATTTCTAAATTATTACCTTTAGATATTTTTAGTAAAAATAGTGAAAATATTAAATTTAAATATCGTTATTTAGATTTAAGAAATAAAAAAATTTTAGATATATTTAAAATAAGAACTTATGTAAAAAATATTATACATAATTTTTTTTATAAAAATAAATTTTTAGAAATTGAAACACCTTTTTTAACTAAATCTTTTATAGAAGGTTCTAGAAGTTATTTAGTACCTAGTAGAATTTATTTAAATAAATATTATTCTTTACCTCAATCACCTCAAATTTTTAAGCAATTATTAATGATAGGTGGGATAGATAAATATTATCAAATAGTTAAATGTTTTAGAGATGAAGATTTAAGATCTGATAGACAACCTGAATTTACTCAATTAGATATAGAGTTATCTTTTGTTGGTTTTAGTTTTATAAAAAAATTAATAGAAAAATTAATTATAAAATTATGATATAAAATTTTAAATATTAATTTAAATAATTCTTTTAAAGTTATTAAATATAATGATTGTTTATTAAAATATGGTACTGATAAACCTGATTTAAGAAATCCTTTAAAATTTAGTCGTAAAATATATAAATTGTTATATAAGTATAAAATTTTATATAAAAATAATTTAAATAATGAAATTATTTTAGATTTATTTATTATTAATACAAATATTAGATTTGATTTTGAATATTTAAAAAAATTTTTATTTAAACAAAATATAAATAATTTATTTTTTTTAAAAGTAATTAATTTATTAAAAGATAAATATATTTATAATATATTATATAATTTTTTAAATTTAGAAGATAAATTAATTCAAAGATTTTTATTTAAATTAAAACCTGTTTTAGGAGGTATATATTTTGTTATATTTTTTAATTTTTCAAATAAAATAAATTTATTAAATATAAGAAATTTTTTTTGTAATTATTTTAATTTATTTAATAAAAATATTTTTTTACCTTTATGAGTAATTGATTTTCCAATGTTTTATTATAATAATAAAAATAAAATAGATGTTTTTCATCATATGTTTACTAAACCTAAAATAAATATTAAAAATTTAGTTAAATTAAATAATTATAATAATGTTATTTCTACATCTTATGATTTAGTTATTAATGGATTTGAAATAGGAAGTGGATCTAAAAGAATTGATAATGTTAATTTACAGATAGAAATTTTTAATATTTTAGGTATTTCTAAAGAAGATCAAATTAAAAATTATGGTTTTTTTTTAGAAGCATTAAAGTATGGTACCCCCCCTCATATTGGTATAGCATTAGGATTAGATCGTATTATTATGTTGTTAACAAATAAAAAAAGTATTAAAGAAGTTATAGCTTTTCCTAAAACAACTTCTGGTATTTGTTTTTTAACTGGTTCTCCATTTTAATAGATTAATATATATGAAAAAAAGAATTATAGGTATTGATCCTGGAACTTATTGTACAGGATATGGTTTATTAGAAGTTGATGTATATAATAATAAAATATTATATTTATCTAGTGGTTGTATAAAAAGTAATTCTAGTTTTTTTTCTATTAGATTGAATAAAATTTATAAATCAATTTTAGATATATTTTTATTTTTTAATCCATTTGAAATAGCTATTGAAAAAACTTTTTTAAAAAATAATTTAAATTCTAGTTTTAGATTAAGTCAAATTAATGGTGTAATTATATTAGCTGCTGTTAATAATTTTATACCTATTTATGAATATAATATAAATAAAGTAAAAAGTTGTATTTTTTCTAAAACTAATATAAATAAAAAATATATTAATTATTTTATAAAAGATTATTTTAATTTAAATTATAATTTAGATTTAAATATTTCTGATGCTTTATCTGTTGCTATGGCTCATATATATTTAAATTATATTTAAATATTTTATTAAATATTGTTTGATTTAAAAATTATATATGATAATCTATTTATATATTATATTTGATTTTAAAAGGTAATATTAATGTCTACAAGAGTTAAAGGAAATGTTAAATGGTTTAATGAATCTAAAGGTTTTGGGTTTATTACACCAGTTAATGGGGATAAAGATGTATTTGTTCATTTTTCAGCTATTCAAAGTAGTGGTTTTAAAACCTTAACAGAAGGTCAATCAGTTGAATTTGAAATTACTAATGGTTCTAAAGGTCCTTCAGCAACAAATGTAGTACCTTTATAAAATTAATTATTAATTTTATATAGATTAAAAGTTTAATTTATATATATGTATTAGCGAATTATTTAAATAGTAGAATTAATAAATATATTTAAATAATTCGTTTTACATATTTATTAATTTATTAATATTTATTATTATATGTAACATATAATATAAATATATAATA